>JAPDKD010000021.1 GCA_029258735.1 archaeon
AAACAAAACTGCGCTTTCGCTTTCTCGTGCAACAAGTCCTGCTTGCATTGCCGTGCTATGACCTTTTTGTTCGCTTTGATACCTGTGCTTTTCTGTAAACGTCGAATCATGGATAAGAATGTCCGATGACTGCGCGGCGCGTATTAGTCGGGGTGTAAATGCGGTATCTCCGCTGTATGCAATCTTTACTCCATCTATTGGTGGCTCCATTACATCGCTTGGATATATTACTTTGCCGTTAGGTAGAGTTACTGGCCTTCCTTCCTGCAATTTCTTTCGTAAGGGCCCCGGTGGAATACCTAGTTCTAAAGCTTTTTCAGCGTTAAACTTTCCTGGCCTAGGTTTTTCCTTATAAATGTAAAAGAACGCAGGGACAGTGTGTGCTGCCGGCCCCGCCGAGATAACGTAGTCCTTTGTTTCAAATAAAACTTTGAGAGAATTTCCGGGCTCGACCTCGTAAATGCGTAAATCGTAGCCTAATCCTCCACCTCCGGTTTCTAGTGATGTTTTAATGAATGAATACAAGCCGGGGGGTCCTACTATTTCTACAGGTCTTTCACGTCCCATGAGGCTTAGTGTGTAGAGCAGTGAAGGTAAGCCGAAAACATGGTCACCGTGAAGATGCGATATAAGTACTTTTAGGGGACGGTTTACTCCGAGCTTTGCCTGAAAAAAGGATGTTTGGGACCCTTCTCCGCAGTCGAAAAGTATGGTTTCGGTTGGTCTTCTAATCGCTATTGCTGGCAGCCCTCTATCTCGAACGGGAACGCTGCCACCGACGCCTAGAAAGTATATTTCCACCATCTATTATTCACCATGACTGTAAGTATGCGTATTAAGTCCCCATGTACATACATCTCACATTGATGCAGTATTTCCGCATTAAAAGGCTTGGTCCATTTTACTTTTTTAGGAGAGAAGAATGAGATTTTTCCGCCTTCTTTTAACACTTTAAAGTACAATAATATGAATTGATTATATAGGTCTTTGATGCTCGCCCCCCGCGTAGGTGAGATTCTCCCATAAGGAGGGTCTGTTACAATTAGGTTTATTGAGGCTTCTCTGAGAGGCGGTAAAGTTGCGTCGGCAACTATAACGTCTATATAGGTGTGTTGTTGAGCAACTTTTATGTTTATTAAAGCCTTCTTTAGCATTTTCCTGTCTACATCTAGACAGAGCGAATATCCTCTTGACTTTACGTTCAAAAGCAACGTAGCTGAGCCGCAAAATGGATCGGCTATAACTTTAGATGGAGCTTGCGAAATATTTCTCATTAGCCGCATTACTTCTGGGGTAAGTGCGGCGGGGTGCTTACAGGGTAAGGCTACCTTGCTTTTTATTCGGCTTTTCTTTAAGATCTTTTTTAAGATGCCTATTGCTATGAAATTCTTTCCCAAATATACTTTAACTATTTTGTCAGGGTTTCTTAGATCTATCGAGAGATTTAGTTTTTCCATTAATTTGCTACCCACGTATTTCTCTATGCTTGGAGATGATGGATATCCGCGGAGAAAAAGGAGCTTTAAAGCTTTAATTGATATTCTATTGTTTCTTAAAAGATCGTTTATGGAGGGATTTTCTAAGATGATGTTGATTGCTTCGCTTAAATTCTGCCACAAGTTATAAGCCTTGTTTGCTTTCTTAAGAAATACTAATTCTTCTGCTAATTCTTTTACAAAGACAAGTTTATCACAGTTACGGCATTCGCCTTCCACTTGAAATCGGATAATTTTGTTTGAGTAAATCTCTATAAAGTATTTTGTGCGATAACTGGATAGAAGTGAACTTAGTTCTATATAGCCTAGTTCTGGATAATCGCCGCTCAGCAACGCTAGATACTTCATGTTTTTGCTTCTTTCTCTCTGATGGCTAGCTGAACTAGAGCTATGGAAATCGTAGTTATAACTATCGAGGCTAAAATCCACAGTATTAGCGTTAGGGCGTTTCCTCCGCCTATTAAGAGTTTAGAGAGTTCTATTAGGACCTGACGGAGAGTAATGATGAACACTAAGGCCCCTACATCGGACGGTTTTGGACCTCGTTGAGCTTGATCTATTATACGCCCAACCAAGGGAAGGGTTAGCGCCATTACTATTAGATCGACCACGTATATTTGCCCTCCTACTAAGCTTGTTAAGAAGTATCCAAGCGCTTCGGTCGCTGTTATTCCTGAAAGATTTGCCACGTATTGGATTCCTCCTATGAAAGCTATGAAGAAGAGAAAGGAGGCTATCGAGCCGGCAAGTAGCGTAATGGGAAATGAGTGGTAAAGGTCTACTATTGTTTGGTCTAGCGAGAATCCTTTGATTAAAAGTACTATTCCGATGATTAGCGTAGTTACATGCCATATATATCCAGGAATTAGGACAGAAAGAATTGCGTATAGGAGAATAAACGTTCCGGGTATGCCCAGCGTGTATTTTCTGTACTGTTCCTCCTCCACCAATTTTCTTAGATACCTTGCTAGTAGGACAAAGGTTTCCTCCATGCTTCTTGATTGCTGCACTATTACTCTGCGTACTCCCACCACGGTTATATATTTTTGTATTGTGGGTAGGATTTCTTCGTCTGTTGGGCCATCAGAGACTAGAACAGCGTACCTATATTCTCCTTGGGCTATCACCTCGTTTAGTTCTTTTATTATTTTTACTCCGGCTATTCCGCCTCCCTTTGGACTTCCCGCTATTACCGCCACTTCAACCCTTTCTATTCCTTCTTCATTTTTCAGCCTTCTGTATTCGTTGATAGCAGCAAACATCGCATTCGCGTCGGAATCTTCCGGGTCTGTTAATGCATACCTTAACGCTACATCAAGAACTTGTTTTTCGCCAACTATTGGAGTTTTTATACCGAGCTTTTCCCCTACGTCATTGTCTATATCAACACAAAGCACTAGCATTCCTTCCTCGCTGTGCGCCATCACTACCTACTACCTCGCTTACTCTATTAAAATAGTGTTAAGATAATATTATTTTTGCAGCTTCGTTTCGGCTACTTTGTTTGTATTAGGTTGAATTCGACTAATAGCTTAAATTCCTCGAGTGTAAGTGGTTCGCCACGCTTGTATTTCTCTAGTACTTTCTGCGCTTCTTTCCACATAACTTTTCTTCTTTCTTCGGCTTTCTTTGAAAGTATAGTCGCCTTATATAGGATACTTACTTTTTCTAGCTCTTCGCTTAGCGCTGCTAGTTCAGCCTTCTTTTCGAGGTATTTTGCATGGTACTCATTTGCCTGGTTTCTAAGTTCCTCTCTTTTCTCCTTTAGAGCATCTCTTTCACTTTTAAGTTCATCGCGCTTCTTTTTTAACTCCATATATTCTTCCTTGATTTTCAGGTATTCCTCGGAGATTGCTCTCAGCTCTTCCGCCGCTCTTGAGTACTCGTTTTTTAACTGCGTTATCTTTTCGTTTAGATCGCTTATTTCGAGTCTTAGCTTTTCATACTCTCTAGCACGCGTTAAGATAGACTCTATCTGATTCATTCTTTCAACGTAGAATCGCTCAGCTTCCGGAGAAAGGGTTTTAGTTTGATACTCCCATTCGAGCCTTCTTAGTTCTTCTTCTAAGCGTTCAACGTTTACCCGCCTATTCCCCATCAGGCTCCTTAATTCTTTGATGCGTTGCAGTTTTTCTCTCCTCTCCTCCACTAACTGGGTAATGGCTGCACGAAGCGTGGATTTTACTTCTTTAAGGGATTTTATTTTTTCTAGCATCTTGTTCCTCATTTCACGAAGCTCTTTAAGCCTGTCAACGTCTTTAAGTAGTTCTTCGCGTATCTCCCTGATTCTCGCTGATAACTCTTTTACTTTCGCATTTAACTCATCCCTTTTGTGCCTGAACTCGTTAACTTCTTCCTCCAGAATTTTTACCTTCTCTCTAAGTTCGTTCAGCCTCTGTCTCAACGCTTCGGGGTCATCTAAAGGTTGTGTCATTTAACAGGCACCCTCAGCACCGTTGCATTAAATTACTGCGAAAAGCCTATTTCAACACCCATATTTATACTCTTCTATGAGAAATACCCCCGAGACCGTTTAGTCTAAATTTTTAATAACCCACAGCGTATTTTTAATGCGATGCCTCGATGCCCAGAATGTAACGGCTACATGAGATACGATAGACGACTCAAGGTTTACATTTGCACAAGCTGCGGGCTAATGCTGTCTAGAGATGAGATTGAAAGGTATAAGAGACGAAATTATGTAGATGAAGAAGACGAAAAAAGCGAAATAGAAGAATACTATGAATGGTGGATAAAGGGGAACAAATCTCCGTGAAAAAATTAGCGATTTTCATAGTTGGACCCGCAGGAAGCGGGAAAACGTCTCTTACAGCTAGTTTATCAGATTTTCTCAAGGCAAATAACATTCCCGTTGAAACGATAAACTTAGACCCAGCAGCGGAAAAAATACCTTACCTGCCTGATCTTGATGTTAGGGAATACGTCTTCGCCCCCAAAATTATGCATACACGCGGACTTGGCCCTAACGGTGCTATAGTTGTAGCTACGGATTTAATGATAGAGCATCTTCCAAAGCTTATTGAACGAATAAGCCTGGATGAAGGCTTAATACTAATTGATACCCCAGGTCAAATGGAGGTTTTTGTTTTTAGAAAAAGCGGAGAAGCAATTTATGAGCAATTTCGAGATGCTAATATTCATATTTTAACGATTTTTGTAGCCGATATAACGCTTGCTTCATCGCCATCTCTCTTTGTTTCCTCTCTTTTCTTGTCTGCTTCCACTTACTATCGATATCTTACTCCATTTATTCAAGTTTTTAATAAGGTCGATTTAGTCGGAGAAGATGTTAAAGAGAAAATCTTGATATGGATAAATTCTCGTGAAAACCTGTTGCACGCTCTTGATGCAGAATTGATCGGCGAACAGAGAACGATGAATACAAAAATAGTGGATTTAGTCGAAGATTTTCTAGAAATTGCGCCAGTATTCTTCGTTTCAGCTACGAAAATGCACGGCTATACTGAATTAGTTGCAGAAATTTTGAGATACTTTACCGGCGGCGATGCTGTCTATTAGTTTCTTGGAGATTCTCCATTTTTTCGTATGCTCTGACGACCTCGAGGGCAAATCTACCATCTATGAGGTCGATGTGTTCTTGAAGGTTTTGCGGCCCTTCTTTCTCAACCTTTTCAACAAATTTTTTGATAGGCATGCCATATCTTTGCTCGATTTCTGCAACTAATTTTTGGAACGTTTCTTTTGTGAAAGACCCGTAGTCTTCAAAGCATGGTGGAGGGCTTTTCAATAGGACTCCTATCTTACTGACAAGTATGCATGTTTCGGGGTTTCTGATCTGGGGGCATATTTCCCTACAGTGTGTCAAAATGTATCGATATAGCTGTTTTAGCTCGTCCAAAGATAATATAACCTTTCCGTTTTGGATTTCCATAGCTCCTCTTCGCATTAACCTATTTTTAACAGTTAATTAACTGATCGCTGCTAAAACTTGTTTAGCAGCTTTTAAAGGATTTCTTGCTCGGGTTATATAGCCTCCTACAACGATTATATCTACGCCAATACGTGAAAGCGCTTCAGCCGTTTTAGGCGTTATTCCCCCCGCTGCCGCTAAGATTATTTGAGGAAAGTCTTCTCTATGCTTAGAGATTTCATCTATTAAATCTTCCATTGTTATTCCTCTTCTTCGTTGTACGTCAACACCTACATGAAGACAAAAAGCTTCAACACCCAACCTTAGTAGTTCAGTAATTGCTAAGCGCGGATCATTATTATTGATTAGATCCACCACAATCTTGCCCCCATATTTACTTGCAACTTCTATCATGTCTTTTATGGTTTCGCTAGCTGCGAAAGATAACGCTGAAGCATATTTTGCGCCTGCTTTAAATGCTATTTCAGCTTCAACGCGACCAGCATCTATAGTTTTCGTGTCAGCAAAGACGCTGACTCCTTCGCTAATTTCCTTTAAGAGAGTTATAGCTTTCACGCCGTGCGATTTTATGAGGGGAGTGCCTGCTTCTAATATTATATCTTCTTCTCTAACTCCGTTGATTATCTCCTTAGCTATTTGTAACGCATAGTCTAAGTTTGTTAAGTCGAGTGCGATTTGAAGCTTAGGCAAAAAGACCGCCTCCAAGCAATATAACCGGTTTCTTCTAATGTAATATTTTCCTCTCCTTCATTAGTTCATAGAGCACGTCTCTTAGATATGGAACCTCTACATCTTTAATCTCATAGGAGACCCTGACCACAGGCTTATTGAGGTCCAGATATCTAGAGATATCTGAGGGAGTTCCAAGTACAATAACATCCGCTTCTGCCTTATTTATGACTTGTTCTAGCTCTTTCATCTGTTTCTCCCCATAACCGAGAGCTGGAAGGACGGGGCCTATGTGTTGATATTTTTCGAAGGCTTCTCGTATGGATCCTATAGCGTATGGCCTCGGGTCAACGATTTCTTTTGCTCCGTATTCCTTTGCGGCTATGTAGCCCGCGGCAAAGCTTAAATGCCCGTGAGTGACCGTGGGACCATCTTCTACTACGAGAACTTTTTTGCCTCTAATTAATTCTGGATTGTCTACCGATAATTCAGAAGCTACCTTCACAATTATGGCCCTAGGATTTATTTTACGCACATTTTCAACTACTTTTTCGATGTTTTCTTTTGGTGCAACGTTAACCTTGTTAACGACTATTATATCCGCCATTCGGGTATTTACTCCGCCGGGGAATGACTCTATTTCTCCTCCGGGCCGCAGAGGATCTACTACTGTAATCCATATATCTGGCTTATAGAGTGGCCAGTCGTTATTGCCGCCGTCCCATAAAATAATATCTGCTTCGTTCACTGCGTGTTTTAAGATTTCCCCGTAATCGATGCCTGCGTATACTATGTTTCCCATTTTTATGTGACCTTCATATTCTTCTCTTTCTTCTATTGTGCAATTGTATTTTTCAAGATCCTCGTATTTTTCAAAGCGTTGCCATGATGGTTCGAAGCTTCCGTAAGCCATAGGATGCCGTATGACGACAAATTTTGTTTCCAGTTTTTTAAGGAAACGAGAGACATAGCGTGAAACCGTACTTTTACCAGCGCCTGTACGCGATGCGCATATAGCTATGACTGGTTTAGGAGATTTTATCATTGTTTGTTCGGGCGATAGTATTGAGAACTTCGCGCCAGCACTTAGAACTCTCGACATTATATCCATAAATTCTTTGCACTCTATATCACTGTATGACAGATAAGCCTCCTCTACTTTCTTTTCTTTAATTAATTTTTCAAGCTCTTCTTGAGGTAATATCGGTATGCCGTTGGGGTATAGATGCCCTGCTAAGCTTGGAGGATAGGTTCTATTTGAAATATTTGGTATTTGAGTGGCTGTAAATGCAACTACATTAAACTCTGGATTATCCCGAAAATACACGTTGAAATTGTGAAAATCCCTGCCACCTGCGCCAAGAATGATCACGTTTTTCCGCGGCATGCTATCAAACCCTTTTATAGGAAAGGTGCATTTTTAATTCTCCCATTATAAGTTTCGGAAAAAATTTGAGTAAACCTAAAATTTTTAATCTGCCACCTTCATTACCTTGTAAGAAAGTTTAAAGAAGGAGAAAGGCAAATTATTATATCCCCGTTTAAATAGTACAGGAAGTAAATGGGGGCTGAAAACGCAATTGCCGTGGAGTGAAATAACGGAAAACCTAAATGACATAATAGAGGAATTTGAGGAATATCTTGAAGTCACTAATGTTGGCGAGATATTAAGGAGATACTTTGTTATGAACGCCTTCGACGGCGCGTTAACAATGCTAGGATTCATTATGAGCTCATTAATATCTAAAGTCACTGATGCTCATATTATAATTAGTGCTGGCTTCGGAATGAGCCTAGCCATGGGTGTCTCAGGCTTCGTAGGTGCTCTGATAACCGAAAAAGCCGAACGTGAAAAGCAAGTAAAGGAGCTGGAAAAAGTCCTCTTGACAAGGCTTTCTGGCTCTGTAATTGATAGGGCGGGAAAGGTGGCAACCCTACTTGCAGCTATTGTTGACTCGTCGGCGCCAGCGCTAGCCGCGCTAATATGTGCCTCCCCCTTCTTCTTAGTAATTTACAACGTAATACCACTTAGCCTCGCATATAATCTCTCTATAGCGGTTACCCTCGGCTTCTTATTCGTGGTTGGACTTTATTTGGGGAAAATCGCTGAAGGAGGTAAGCTGAGATATGGGCTTTACATGCTTGCTGCAGGCTTAGTCACGTCAAGTTTAATTGTCCTTCTTGGCATTAAATAAACTTGGATGGCGAAATGGAAGGGGAAGAAGGTACTGAAGCAGGTATTGTTCGGCTAGTACTTGACGTGTTAAAGCCCCGTGAAATAAGCTTAGAAGACCTAGCGTTAGCTGTAGGTGAAGTTGAATGCGTTGACGCAGTAGATATTACAGTAACAGAAGTGGATTCTCGCACTGAAACCCTAAAAATTTCAATAAATGGCGAGGACATATCGCTAGATGATATTGAAAATGTTCTAAACGAATACAGCACAATAATACGCAGTATTGACGCAATATCAGTTAGAAGAATTCGAGAAAAGGTAGAAAAATAATATGAAGCTTCTGGACGAATTAAGATTCTACGTAGATAAGAGCGGAGTATTCGAAATAAATTCGCCTGTACCCATGCACGATGCAGAATATGTTATAATCGGAGTCCCCTTAGATTTTACATCATTAGGCAGAAGAGGAGTGGACAAAGCGCCTAACCTAATAAGAGAAGCATTATTCCAAATCGAAACATACAATTATTCTTATGATATAGACCTTTATGAAGTACCTTTTCACGACTTAGGCAACCTCGTCGCCTCAACTGTTGCACAAAAAGGGTTGGAGAAGCTAGAAAACGTTATACGCCTTGTATTGGAGGGCAACGCAATTCCAGTAGTTATAGGCGGAGAGCACCTCATAACTCTTCCAATAGTCGAGGCTTTAAAGAAAAAATTTGAACAAATATGCCTAGTTGTTTTAGACGCTCATTTAGACCTTAGAGACGAATATCCTGAGGGAGCTCGTTTTACCCACGCAACTGTCATGAGGCGAATATCAGAGCTAATAGACCCCGAAAACATCTACATTATTGGCGCTCACGCGTTCTCGAGAGAGGAAATAAGATATGCTCAGAAAAAGGGAATACGTGTCTTTACAGCGTCAGAATCAATTCTTAACACATTAATGGATTTCGACTTTTCAGACCTACCTTGCCATTTATCTATCGATCTTGACGTGCTCGACCCCTCTATAGTTCCGGGAGTATCATATCCGGAGCCGGGCGGCCTTACCTTTAATGCGCTAATAAATGTGCTACATTATATTATTGGAGAGTGTAATATTGTATCTTTAGATTTGGTTGAGTTATGCGGGCCATGCGACCCAACAGGAACTTCCCCTTTCTATGCAGCGAAGATTTTAAGCTATATTTTAATAACTCATTGGACAAAGAAAAAGAGGATAAGTCATGGAAGGCGAACATAAAGAGAAGGTCTATAAATGCGCTAAATGCGGCTACGAATTTACCAAAGAAGAAATGGAAGAACTTGAAAGCGGCATAATATGTCCACGCTGTGGATGGCGAATAATAATAAAGCTCAGGCCAGCATACCAAATAAAATCTGTAAAGGCATTATAGCATAACAACAATACATGTACAGGACTTTCTCGGTTTTTTCGCTGTACCTTAGGTTTTAGGCTCCTCTCGGCGCAGTCCTTCTTTAAATAAACCTTTCGCAGAAAGCCGAAACTATAGAAAAAAGAAAACCCACATTTATTGATACATGAGACGTAGCCTTTATATATCCACCATAAAAATAAATCGTGCAAAAAAAGAGAACGGGAGAGAATGAGCAGCGGAATATTATCGGAAATATATAAAGACGTATTCAAGGAGCAACAGTTAATCAAGATAAGGGTTGAGAGAAGAAAGGGACGCAAAGAGGTTACTATAATTGAGGGGATAGACTCGGACAGCGTAGACATAAAATCGCTGGCTGCAGAGCTAAAAAGCAAGCTCGCATGCGGAGGCACAGCCAAAAATGGAAGAATAGAATTACAGGGAGACCATAGATACAAGGTTCGAGAAATATTGGAGGATATGGGCTACAACCCTGGAAACATCATCGTTGAGTAGCTCCATAGATTTCTCTTAACCTTTGTTCGCCACCGATTTTTTTAATAAACTTAGCAACCGCTTCAGGTACAAGTTCTTCCCATCTCTCGCCCCTAATCATAAGCTCCCTTATCGTCGTCGCCCTGTATATACCGCGCTTGTAAAGTGGTATTGACTTCACATTCACTCCTGCCTCCTTAAACAGCCTCCGAGAAAGAGGGTCGTTCGTATATGCGACGTCGAACTTGGGAACCCATGCTAGAACCAAGCTTACCCATAGGTTATGATGATTATCAGTATCTGGTATGCCTGTTACTAAAACTCTATCCGTTAACCCCCTCTCTTTTATAACGCTCCATATCATTTCTATTCTTTCTCCTAGGGTGAATGGGTTTTTTAGGGTATGCGAGTACTGCGCGCTACCTATTCCTATTATTACCTCGGATTCTCGCTGAAGTATCCATTCCAGCGCTGCTAAGTGTCCTTTATGGAAGGGCTGAAATCTTCCTATGTACAGTCCTCTCGTCATCGCTAGCTACTCCCCTCTATCTTTTTTATTTCTTGGTAAAATTCCTTTAAAACGTCAAGATAATTTTCTTCCCCTCTTTCAACTTTATCCATTTTTTCTTCTAGGTAACGTGTTCTTTCTTCCACTACCAAGTCTTTATAATTTTGAGATAAGTATTCGTAGACTTTCTTTCCAAGCTTTGTTGGAACCAGCTTGCCACCGCTTTCTATTACATACTTACGCTTTAAGAGGGTATCTAATATTTTAGCGTATGTTGAGGGCCTCCCTATGCCCCTTTCCTTCATAAGCTTAATGATATCAGCTTGCGTATAAAGTGGCAGTAATGGGAACCTTCTATGCGATATTTCTTTTACCTTGTGTAGTCCAGGCGACGGTGGCTCAGTCATAGCGAATATTCTATATACTTTGAGAAAACCTTCTTCAGTAGCAGTCTCTATCCACGGAAACTCCCGAACAATAGGCTCGTCCTCCGTTAGCGCCTTTACCCGAATTCGTGTTTTCAATATTTTTGCTGGCTTCATCTGGCTTGCCATGAACCGTCTAAATATGAGATCATAGAGCCTAATGTGGTTTCTGGTGAGTGGAGTAGCTGGTTGGAATATTCCTTGCCTTATGAGTTCAAGTAAGGTTTCTGCATCGATAGGCCTTGTGGGGCGTATACATTCATGCGCCCCTCCGGCACCCCATACTCGGCCTTCAAAGTATTCTCTTCCGAAATTTTCTGTTATATATTCCCGTGCAACCTTGATTCCTACGTCAGACACGCGCGTGCTATCCGTTCTATGATAAGTTATGAGACCTAACTCGAAGAGATCTTGGGCAAGCTTCATTACTTCCGCCACGCCTGTGCGTAGGTTTCTAGAGGCCTCCCGCAGCATCGTATCGGTAGTAAATGGAGGCGGCGGGGAAACGGTTTCCTCTTCTTCACCTAGATATTCTATTTCTACGCCGTTTTCCACTATTTCCTTCTTAATCTTGCTTGGTCTCTTTTTGAGGGGTCCTTCAACTTCAAGTCTTATTGTCTTGCTATCATCAAGAACTATGGTAAAGATTACACGGTAACCCTTTCGCGCCTCTTCATAGCGTTGAATAATCCAGCCGAGCACTGGTGTTTGTACTCTTCCTGCCGACAGGAACTTCAGGTTAAATGCGTCCCAAAGTTTTTTGCTTAAAGAGAACCCAATCCACCTATCAGCTATGCGCCTAACGACTTGAGCTTCAACTAGGGGAAGAAATACGCTGCGGGGAGACCTGATGGCGTTCTCTATAGCCTTCCTAGTGACCTCGTGAAATTCTATTCTGCGTAAAGACTTTACGTAAGGCGATAAAACATTAAAGGTGTCCCATGCAATTTTCTCTCCCTCGGTATCTGGGTCTGTTGCTAGAAATATTAAGTCAACTTCTCTTGCAAGCTCGCGGAGTGATTCTATCGTTTGTCCTTGATCAAATATTTCTTTAGACCCGCAAACGGGACATTTGTCGTGTTCGTCGGTGAATTGTTCTCCGCATCGCAGGCAGCGTTTTAAGGTCTTATATACGGGTATGAAAACTCCGTCGCTAACTTCGACACCGTAAAAGCCTCCTGATTCGGATAAATCAATAATATGGCCTTTGGTTGCAACTGTCAAAATAACGTAGCGCCCTGTACTAGTCTCATAAACATTGAGAACACCATAGCTCCTTCTGCTGGGCTTTCCGAAGAAAGATGCTATAGTTCTAGCTTTCGTGGGCGACTCAACAATCACCAGCGCAGTTTTTACTAGATCTTCAACTTCCGCTGGCTTAATTTCGCCCCTAATTAGTTTAGCGATGAATTCTCTCTCTTTATTGATCTCTTTCATTAATTTTTCGACATCTAAATCATTAAAGTTGACCCATTCTATCTCATCGCTATACCATCGACTTTGTCTAACCAGCTTATTGAAGAGCCCCTCATTATCTACAACTACCACTGAAAGGCCTTTAGACAAGCCGCCCGCATATAGGCGCGAAGTTCTTCCAGAAGCTTGGAGATACGTCATTGTGTCAGGAAGGTAAATGTACTGTTGCCCTTCTTCAGTTCGAATAACTAGCATGGTTTTCTCTTCGAGGCGTTTCACTACATCTTTTTTAGATAATTCCTGAATGAGCAGATGTTTTAGTTCCACTAGATTCTTTCTTACGTATTCAAGTCTACCCTCAAGCTCTTTTCCTTCTTTTAGAGCTTCAGTAAGGATTTGAACGCTCGCCGCGTCTAAATCATATATTACTCTTCTTATTTTTCCGACAAGCCTGTCAAGCTGCGACTGCTCGTATCCTTCTAATGCGGGCCGAATGTTAAACGCAAACTGAAGAAGCCGGAAAGGTCCCGCCTCTTCAAGGTTAAGAGAAAACTTAAAGTGCGGCACACCAGCAAAAACTGCATACTTAACAATGTGTGGTAGGTCTAATCCTCTTACGAGCAAACCGTAGTAGACAGCAACGCCTACTAGGACGTCTACTTCGCCGCTAACGAAACGGTCTAAAGCGGATTTTTCCTTGGCGTGAACTACTTCGGATCGGATGCCTGCTTGCCGAAGCTTCTCGTTTAAGGCTTGAGCGTATTCTAATCCCTTGCTTACTGGGACAAAGACCAGGCCTCCTTTTCCAAGCGTTTTTATTAGTTTAACTACTTCGTCATCTATGTCTTCGGACTCGGGTAGTACGTAAGAGTCTACGACGTTTCGCAATGCCTCTGTTCTAGCTCCTATTTCGAAGCCAAGTAGTTCTCTGAAAAGCTTTACACGAGTGCCTCTGGGTTTTCCTGTAGCTGTGGAGATTACGAGGCAGCCCTTTAGCTTTCCTTTTAATATTTTTTCTAGCTTATCTTTTAGCTCGTTTAGCTTACTGTAAAGTTCTTCGGGAACTTGTTGGCGTCTTATATAGTATCTGGCTATTCTTCTCTTTAAATATATGAGCTTTAACGCGTCGGCTACTGCATCCTGTGGCAGCCCGAGGAGCATCAATACTTGGTCAATGTTTTTTGAAGATCTTAGAATAGCGTCCACGTCATCTACAAAGACGAATGAGTACTTGTTGGCTCCCTCGTTCCATATTATTTTAAAGTTTCTTCTTAAGAACTGGGATGTAACTATCAATACATTAAAATCGCCGTCTCGTATGCGATTGAACACTTCTTCCCTTTTCTTTCCCGTAAGCCTGCCCAAGTAGGCGATAATTGTCCGTTCTGGGTCTAGACCAAGATTTTCGGTAATCTGCTTGGCTCTTTCATATACTTGCTTTACAAGCAGAGAAGTAGGTAGAATTATGATGGATTTATTTTCTTTTTCTTTCTTAGCTAAGTAAACCGCCGTGAATGTTCCAAAGAGCGTTTTTCCTACTCCAGTTGGAGCTAGGACGGCGAAACTCCTATTTGATATTACTCTTCGTAGCCAGGTTTTCTGAGCGCTCCACAGCTTGTTTCCTGTAGCTTTGTAGAAAAGTTTGTTAGCATCTTCAACTTCTTTTTCGAGCCTGTAAAATTCTTCATAGTTTTTGAGAGCGTCTCTTTCCTTGAGGAGCCTCCTTACTTCGGATACGCCCGCGAAAAATGTTTCCTCGTTTTTCAGCATTTGCACTATTTTTTCGGGTACTTCGGGCAGGCACTGCTTGCAGGGTAGTTTTAGCTCTAGTCGTTCATCGCTTATTGTACCACCGCAGTTAGGGCACATATTAACGAATTTTGCCTTCAAATCATTCACCGAACACTGGTTCTTTGAAAGAGTAACTAGGTAAATAAATTATACGCTTAGGAGAAAGGGGATAGCTATCTAACCAAAAAATAAAAATAAATAAAATTTAAGTTGAAATCTCCGCCAACTTTAGAAGGCGCTGCCAGTTCTCCTCGACGTCTTTCTTTATCTCTTCAAGTAGCCACTTGTTCTTCGGCTCTAGAAGATGTCTAAACCTTCCCTGCAATTTGAAGTAATCTTCGATGGGCTTCGGCTTCTTTACCAATATGTTTATTTTGTATTTTCCGTCCTCGTATTCATACAGCGGGAATATTCGCGTCTGAACAGCTAGCCGAGCTATTTCAATGCTCTGGGAGGGGTCGGATCTCCAGCCTGTGGGGCACACAGAGAAGTAGTGAAGAACCACGGGACCCTTCTTTGACGCAGCCTTTAGGAGCTTGTTGTACATATCGGTTGGGTATGCCGGGTTCATTGTTGCAGCGTAGGATACGCCGTGTGCTATTGCTATGCCTATCAGGTCTTTCTTCCTTTCCTGCTTGCCAGGTATAACGCGTCCAGCAGGACTTGTAGTAGTAGCTGCACCCTTTGGAGTGGCACTCGACCTTTGTATTCCAGTGTTCATGTAGGCTTCGTTATCGTAGCATATGTAGATTAGGTCATGTCCTCGCTCCAGGGCTCCGCTGAGAGCCTGAAGACCTATGTCAAATGTTCCGCCATCTCCTCCAAAAACTATAATTTTTGGCTTCTTTATGCCGCGTTTTTTCTCCAGAATTCTGAAAGCTGCTTCGATACCGCCAGCAGTCGCCGCTGCGTTTTCAAATGCGTTATGTACCCAAGGTATTTTCCAGCTTGTATATGGGAATATTGTTGTCGCTACTTCGAGGCATCCAGTAGCGTTAACAACAATTTTTGGGTCTGGCACAGCTTTTAGGGCTAATCTTACAACTTGCGGAATCGTGCACCCTGCACAGAGCCTATGTCCCGGCGCAAACTGTTCTTTCACAGGTATTTCTTTAAGACTTTTTATGGGTTTAAACTGACTCATATCTTTCACCTCACTCCCTCACACCTATCCAAATCTCACTTTCGGGTGTTTCGCCTGTTTCTGCTACTTCAAAAGCCTTGTCAAAGACATATTCAACGTGCTCTGGCTTTAAGTCTCTCCCGCCTAGCCCATAGATTATGTTGAAGAGCAGTGGCCTCTCTTTCTCGTTGAAAAGCGTCGCAGCTATATCCATGAATAGCTGAGCACCGGGGCTCCCAAAGCTATAAGACCTGTCCATTACAGCTAGAGCCTTAAGTCCTCTAGTTAGTTTTCTTAACTCGCTTGCAGGGAAGGGTCTATATAGAGTGAAGCTGATTACACCTACTTTCTTGCCTTCTTTTCTCAGCTTTCTAGCTACGTAGCGCGCAGTTCCTGCTGAAGATCCTAGTATGGCTATTGCAACTTCGGCGTCTTCTATTCCATATGTTTTAATGGGCTCGTATTTTCTTCCGGTGAATTCGCTGTATTCTTCAAAGACCTTCAAAATTGTGCTGTAACTGTTTCTCATAGCCTCGGCTTGCTGCCTCTTATGCTCTATATAGTAGTCGTAGAGATCTAGTGGACCATATGTTACTGGATGTTCAGGATCAACGGGATAAACTGGCTCCTTAGGCGGCAAAAATTCACGTACATCTTTGTCGTCGAGAACGTAGAGACCCTCAAGAGAGTGAGTTAGGATAAATCCGTCTAAGTTTACTATAGATGGAAGTAGAACTTGCTTGTCCTCACTTACCTTGAAAGCTTGTAATGTTAAATCGTAGGCTTCTTGAACGTTTTCGGCGAAAAATTCTATCCAGCCCGTATCGCGTGCAGCATATGCGTCGTCGTGGCTGCAGTGAATGTTAATCGGAGCAGAGAAGGCTCTATTGCCTAAAGCCATTACAACCGTGGCCCTTAACGATGAAGCTATCCACAATATCTCGTACATTAACGCTAATCCCTGCGAAGCTGTTGCTGTAAATACTCTGGCGCCAGTTAACGCCGCTCCCACGCTGGCTGAGAGAGCGGAGTGCTCAGACTCTACTGGTACAAAGGCTGCGTTGAGTTCGCCATTGTTTACGAACTCTGACAACTTTTCTACAATTATTGTCTGCGGAGTTATGGGGTAGGCGGCTATTACGTCGACATCAGCCTGCTTTACTGCATAAGCCACCGCGGTGTCTCCATTTAAGCCTATAAGTCGTCCTCTCATATTACTCTCCCTCCATAACCATCGTTATTGCTTTAACTGGACATACGTTACTGCATATTCCGCAGCCCTTACAGTAGTCGTAGTCTATAGAGACACTATCGTCTTCGTGTCTAATTATTGCTGGTTCTGGGCAATGCACCCAGCAGAGTAAACACTTAATGCACTTGTTTTGGTCGAGAACGGGCTTTAACGCTCTCCAGTTCCCTGTCTTGTACTCCATCGAAGTTGCTGGTATAGGAATGACAGCCCCTATGGGCAGCTCTTTCCATCCCTTACCTTTAAGGGAGGACATACTCTTCCACCTCATCATAAGCTCTCTTAGCTGCAAACTTATTCTTTTCAAGTATTTCTCCAGAAAACCGCTCCTCCATAGCTTTAAGAACGCTTTCCAGCTTAATCAGCCCAGTAACCTTCGTGAATGCACCAAGCATGGGCGTGTTATAGAACGGGCGGCCGAAAACGTCCATTGCGATCTTGTAGGCGTCCACTACATATAGCTTAACCTTTTTCTCCTTAACCTTCTCTACAACGCTTTCCAGAGGCTTAACCGCGTTAAGTATGAGTTTTCCTCCCTCTTTTAAGCCTGTAAGTATCATCTCAGTTTCGCTCTGAAGTGTCGGGTCAATTACAACAACAACATCTGGCTCGTATATCCCGAAGTGCTGTTCAATTATCTCATCGCTTATTCGCGTATAAGCTCTAACTGGAGCCCCTCGTCTCTCAGGGCCAAACTCCGGTGCATGGTATACATGGAAGCCTTCTAAAAGTGCCGCCCTTGCAAGTAATTCACTGGAGGTCACTACACCTTGACCTCCCCTTCCGTGCCATCGCACTTCGATTAGCAATTCTTATCCCTCTTTTTACACTCCAATAATAATTCCACCTTCAATAACTTTTTCCCTCATAAAATCCTACATTTCTGTTGTACAATTATGAAGCTGATGGTCGCTATTCTTTTATTATTGAAGGCTCATTAATAATCGGGTGCTAAGAATTTGGATTACGAGGAAGTGCCTGTAAAACCAGAAAAAGAGGAGTATAGCATAGACTTAGAAAGCATAGTTAAAGACGTCTACAAGGAAATGGCTAGACTACAAAAAGAATTTGAGCAAACATTCAGAGACATATGGTCGAAACTACCTAAAATACCGGTTCCCATATCATTCGGATTCTTTGAGCCCGCTTACGACATTGAAGATAAGGGAAACGAAATAGTACTCTACGTAGATTTACCAGGATTTGCCCGAGACGAGATAAAGATCAGAGTTACCGAGGATTCGGTTGAAATACGCGCAGAAAAATCTGAAAGTAGAAAACTGGAAGAAAAGGGCAAAAAATATATCGTCAAGCAGCGCGTCTACGAAGGCTTCTATAAGCGCATAGTATTGCCAGTTAAAGTTAAGCCGGAAGGAGCGAGAGCAAAACTCGTGAACGGCGTCTTAGAGCTCATCCTCCCAAAAAGCGAGGCTAAGAAAGAGGTTGAAATCAGCGTAGAATAACATCTACGTGACACTTAATGGGAAAAAGACGGTATGACAAGTGTATCCTAGGTGGTACTTTCTCTCTTCTACACAAAGGACATAAACACTTGCTATTATCCGCCATAAAGATTGCACGAGAAATAATAATAGGCATAACAAGCGAGAAATACTTAGAAAAACATCCTAAAAAGCACCCCGTTGAGCCCTACGATGTTAGAGCGCTAAACGTTGCGATATTCTGCCTAAAAAATATGGAGAAAAATCAGAAACTAACTATCGTCCCCATAGACGACCCCTGGGGCCCAGCGCTAGAGCGCGAAGACATAGACTGCATTGTTGTATCCGAGGAAACATTTCTTGGAGCTCTACACATTAATAGGGAAAGAAGAAAAAGGGGCTTAAGTCTTCTCGACATAATCGTGGTCGATTTAATACCTTACCACAATAGTTTCCCCCTATCTAGTTCAAAGCTTTGGAGTCTCGAGTAGACTTCAACAAAAAGTTAATGAAAGCCTTTATAGTGAAGAACCACAAAGCAAGCCATAGAAAATACAGAGACAGACCTGCAATGCTTCTAAGTACACTAGTGCCTATAAATACGAGCACGATCCTTTCAACAAAAATAACAACTGCAATGAGTGAAAACCACAAGGCAGTTATTATTCCTCCGATCACCAGTGTAACCTTCAGTACCTTCAACTAAATCCCCCCGTTATAACTGCAAGCAATGATGCTACAAATTCGATTAAAATGTATGTGAGCACAATTTCGTATTCGCGCATATCTCCGCCTACTAAAAGTATAAGACGAGTAAGGGATGTTGGCGCCGAAGGACTTAAATTTGCTTTCAATCTTCCATCGCTGAGCACCGTTGTTGGTCTTTCCTTTACTTCCCTGTGTTCCCTGAAACCTCTAAAGGAGGCTAAAATTAGCATTCCATTTAGTAGGTGCGGAAAGAGCGCAACAAGTACAATGAATTCCATATGCGATAACAAAGCTATCGAACCTATTGCTGTTCCAACCATTAGGCTTCCGCTATCTCCATTAAAGATCTGAGCGGGATACATGTTGTAGTAAATATAGCCGACAAGCACACCTATCCAAATTAATGCTAAAATTATACCTGTCTCAGAGCCATGAATAGTTGACGAGACAAGCAGTGCTGTAAATATTAGTAAAGTTGTTGAAGGCATAATTCCGTTGAAAATATCAAGCATATTTACTACGTTGGCAGGACCAGCAATAGCGAAGGGTAGCAACAGCCAGTATGCGATTGTAAGCCTCAGCCTTCCAATGATTGGCACCCATGGGCGTCCAAGAACTATTTTATCTCTAAATAGTAAAGCACCAACTCCGATAGGCAGTATCGCTAAGACCGTAAGAATAGTCTTTATCTCTCCTTTTAAAACTTTTAAATCATCTATCAACCCAATAACGAATATAATTAAAATTGTTACATAATGCACTAAGAGTTCTATCCAATATTCACTGAAAAATACCGCGGCTACCAGCATTCCTACCGTTGCGCCAAGAAAAAGCGGCACTCCGCCAAGATATGCCACCTGTGGGTTTCCAGGTTTATGAGCATCAGGCCTTGTTATACCCTTTTTTCTTACAAGTTTAATGAAATATGGCGTAAATATTCCCGTGAATATAGCCGGCAATACGAATATTAATAAATAAATGTAATTTATCATCTATTTCCGCCTCTGAACCACTCCCGCCAATGCAAAAAAGAGAATGGGCATAACGAGAGTTACGTCAGCAGGCACGGTCACATGCCGAGCCGACCTTTTAATCTTACCCCAGCTAATAGCTTCGCGTGTGCGGGCTCCACTTAAACTTCCATCCCACTCGACGGCAGTAGTTATATACACCGCGTAGTCAAGTCCGTCCTTAAACTGCGCCCACCATATAGTGTGATGCTTAGAAATACCCCCGCCAAGCATTAATGCTCCCAGCTTCTTCGAAGAAAATACTATGTCTGCTATTTTTCTCATGTCGCCCAGCAGGTCTAATATTATTCCCTTCTTACCGCGAGACCTTAAGCTTTCATTAAAAGTGAAAATTGCCGTGCCAAAAGCCGAATCCACTATACCCGGAGCAAATATCGGCACTGATTTCTTTACAGCATTATACAGTATAGAGCCCTCATCGCCGAGATTCTCTCCCACAATTTTCAGAAGTTCAGAAGGCGTAACGACATTTTTCCCCTCTTCTACAAGCCTTTCTAGAATTTTATGCGTGAATGATTCAATTATGGGCCCGTAGTTTTCCATAGGAACTAACACGTTACCTAATCTGTGTATTTCGAGCTCTTCTAGCAACACGTCGTCCATTTCAAAGTATCCTCTATAATAGTTTTTAAAGGTACGCGCAATGTCATGATCTATTGTGCCTCCGGTAGTTATCAAGACGTCAAAATAACCTAATTTTATCATCGACGCTATTATTCCCCTCATCCCAGTCGCTACTAGGTTCGCTGTAAATGAGAGAAAAGTAGTGCATGAGTCGTCTTGAAGCATTGAGATAAGCAGTTGATAAGCGTCAAACAGATACCTGGGAGAGAAACCTCCCATAGCATCGTAAATTTTGAGAAGTTCGTCAGCATAGCTGCTGAGCTTTTTTGCTTCTTCTAAGCTTATATCCTCTACTTTTTCCTTCAGTAGCTCATCACGATTAATGAGCCTCACCCCTCACATCCGAGATTCTGTAAAGATAGACTGTGTGGCTTCTATATCCATTTCTAACTTTTATTTCTTTAGTGGGCCTCCATCCGCGCACTTCGAAGTCGTGAGAAACAACTCTGGCATTATCTTTCAGCTCTTTCTCCAGCTTCGGCTTAAGCATCTCGTTAACCGAAGAAAGAAGGTAAAGGAAGACCACATCAGCAAAGCCCAGGTTCAACTTAAAAAAATCGCCCTGAATAATAAGCACCCTACCCAACACGTTAGCTTTCCTAACATTTACTAATGCCCTGACAATGAGATCCCGCCTCGCCTCAACCCCGACAGCGAAGGCATCAAATTCCTTAGCAGCCACAGTCAAAACTCTTCCATCCCCACAGCCCAGATCCACAACAATTTCCCCGGGCTTAAGCTCAGCAATCCTCAGCATCTCCCGCACAACTTCCGTAGGCGTAGGAACAAAAGGCACCGAAATCCCCATAGACCCACCAAGCAAAATTAAGCGCCCGAGTAAACAATAAGGATTACGGAACGAAAAATATATGAGAGAAGCCTAAAGATAATCCTAGCGCCTATAAGCCCCGGTGGTGTAGCCCGGTCAACCTGCGTGGGCCGAGAGCATGGCGGCCTTTCGAGCCGCAGATCCCGGGTTCAAATCCCGGCCGGGGCACCATTTTTACTTCTTTTTTAGTGCCGCCTAGATATCTTTTAATATTGTGTTTTGTTAATGCCTTATGTGGTAGCGATGGCTATTAAGTTTAGAGCTGTGCTTTCTAGTATTTCGATTGTTAATAATCCTTGGGGAGAGAAGCTTATTAGGCTTGAGTTTAGCGAGGAGCGCGAGGTTCCTGGACCTGTGATGATTTCTCCTAAGAATATGCCTAGTGAGCTTGCTAAGGATATTGTTCCGATTTTGTCTCAGGTGTTGAAGACAATGCCCGGATTTGCTGGCGGAAAAATTAAGGTAAACCGTTTAACTTTGTTTTTGTATGAGGAGGAGTGGGACCGCCTTATCGATAAGCCAAATATTGGAGATGAGGTCGAAATAATTTTTGAAGGAGACAAAATTTCCTTCAAAAAAGTCTAAATCCTAAATTTTCTCAGAGAAGATACTTCAGCGGTATATCTTGGTATTCTCCATTGGGGAGCCAACGCCTAATGATAATTGGTAAAACCTTCAATTCTAACTCTAAGGTGGCGATATATTGGGGATCTTTAGTAGGTAGTGATTCTACGTCTATTAGTGGGGGCGCGCCTAGAGATAGTTGGAGAGCACGGGCACCAACTACTCTAGCTCTTTCGTATTTTGTTAGCCAGCTGGGCCCTATTTTTATTTTAAACTGACCACTAGACTTCAATTCAGATGACACAGAAAAAAGGCTTTAAAAGTGTTTTATAAATCTTTTTAGAGAATTTACTCGGGGAAGCTCTCGGAACCTTTGCCGAACCTTCCGCCTTTCTTCTCCTTTTCTTTTGGCGGTGCTGCAGCGATTATGTCGTCGATTCTGAGTATCATTATGGCGGCTTCGGTTGCGGATTTGAGCACTTGTTTCTTTACGCTAGCGGGCTCGATAACGTTTGCTTCCATCATGTTTTCTACTTTGCCCGTTAAAACGTTAATTCCGGCCCATTTTTCTCCTTCGGCGTGTCTCTTTCTAAGTTCAGCTAGTATATCCACGGGTTCTAGACCAGCATTTTGAGCTAATATGGCAGGTATTGCTTCCATGGCGTCTGCATACATGTTTACTGCCAGCTGCTCCTTGCTGGGCAGACTCTTAGCAAATTCTTTCAGTTTTAGAGCAAGCTCTATCTCGACGGAGCCTCCGCCAGCAACTACCTTGGGTTCTCGGATTACGTTTCTAACTACGCTTAACGCGTCGTGAATCGCCCTTTCGGCCTCGTCAACTACGTGCTCGGCTCCGCCTCTTATTAGTATTGATACTGCTCTTGGGTTGGGGCAGCCTTCTACGAATACCATTTTTTCGTCTGCTATTTTGCGCTCCTCGACCAGCTCGGCGCTGCCTAGGGCTTCCGGCGTGAGGTCT
>JAPDKD010000008.1 GCA_029258735.1 archaeon
TCCAGCAACTTATAGCGATCAATGAAGAAACGATCAAAATCCTCAAGGAAGCGAAAGCAGCAGGCGATCTAAATTTGAAGGCAATTGAACGCATAGAGAAACACGAATTACAAAATTGGAGACGTTTCAGACCAATAATCACAAATCAACCTAATCCAGAATCAGTTTACTCAAGCAGCTTATTGGAATGTGTGCTGATTGCAGAAACAAGCTCGCAGTAATACAGACGTTGAGATAGATCATCAACTGACCATTCTGCAGATCTTGGTGTTTTAAACAAACAAGTTTATTTGTCGCCTGACTAAACTTAGTTATCTTACGAGGAGTAAAAATATCTTTCTATTATTTGCCAAAATCTTGTCTTGACTTATATCTTCAATATTTAACATTTCGTTACTAATAGATATATGAAAGAAACTTTAACTTAAGGAGGAGAAAACAGTCGGGAAAACTAGGCGGAGTCATCTTCGGATGATAAAGCATTTTTTACCTCTTCCAATTTTTCCTGTATTTCTTCCTCAAAAATCTAAAAGGCTTTATCTTTCCAGGTTTTTTAGCATTTGAAAATAGATATTCCCCGGGCTTTTTCGTTTTCATGTACTCTTTCAGAACTTCAGCTGCTTCATCGTTGAAAAATGAAACCCATACTCTCTTTGTCCTGCTCTTATTAGTGGCTGGTTTTATCATCCTCTTTTCCAAGTCAATGTCCTCAAATTTTAATTCCATGACTTCATGAAGTCTCAGTCCTGAAGATGCGAGAAGGAGGAATATTGCTTTCTCTTTCAGGCTTTTGATTTCATTGTAGAATTTCCTGAGCTTTTCTTTTGAGGGAACGATTTTTGGAACGAATGGGGATTGGGGAACCTTAAAAGTTTGAACCATTTCTTTCTTACCTAAAAAACTCCCGAAAAACACCCTGACCGCCTTTACAGAATGAGAATTATATTTTTGCTTCAAAAATCCCCTGATATCCTTTATCGTAACTTCATAAAAAGGCTTCTTTACGAACCTAAAGAACATCTTAATATAGCGCAAGTGCTCCTCGATCGTAGCTTCCTTCAATCCCCGATCTATCTTTAAGAAATCCTTAAATTCCTCAATTATTCTCAAATTCTCCCAATTCTCTATTCTCTCATCGTGACTTTTAGTTACGGAATATTTTTCATTTGAAAAAGAGGGCTTGGTAAGGCGGAGACCCCGTTTATATGCGGGGCTGCATGCCGCGGGTTCGAGTCCCGCCCGGGGCTCCACTTAGTAAAAAAAGCTAGTAGCTTGTAGCGAAAAATTTGCTTGGTTTTTTATTTTTGTGTTTTGTAGATGTTGGGGTATAGTTCGAAGAGTTTGCTGAGTGATCTTTCTATCTTTTCGCGTGGGTAGTAGTAGGGTTGTAGTTTGCCTGAGAGGTAGTCGTCGTAGGCTTTTAGGTCTAATAAGCCGTGGCCGCTGTAGTTAAATAGGATGACTTTTTCTTCTCCTGTTTCTTTTGCCTTTAGTGCTTCGTCTATTACTGCTTTTATTGCGTGTGCTGTTTCGGGGGCTGGGACGAATCCTTCGGTCTGGGCGAAGATTTGTGCGGCCTTGAAGACGGAGACTTGATCGTAGACTATGGAGCGGAATTTTCCGTGCTTTACGAGTAAGCTTAGGGTTGGGGCGGCTCCGTGGTATCTTAGTCCTCCGGCATGTATGGGTGGAGGCACGAAGTCATGTCCCAGCGTGTACATTTTTAGTAGAGGGGTGAGGCGAGCTGTATCTCCGTGATCATAGGTGTAGACTCCCTTGGTCATTGAGGGACTGGCGGTTGGTTCTACGGCTAGGAACTCAACATCTTTGGGGGCTTTTTTGGCTACTGTTTCGCCGTAGAACGGGTATGAGATTCCTGCGAAGTTGCTGCCGCCGCCTACGCAGCCGATGACTATGTCAGGGTATTCATCTATGCTCTTCATTTGTTCGAGAGCTTCCAGCCCTATTATCGTCTGATGAAGTAGCACGTGGTTTAAGACGCTGCCGAGAGAGTATTTGGTGTTTTCGTGAACTACTGCATCTTCTACAGCTTCGCTTATAGCTATGCCCAGGCTGCCTGGGCTCTGTGGGTCTTTTTCTAGTATTGCTCTGCCCGCTTTAGTTTTCGTGCTCGGGCTTGGAATTACCTCTGCCCCCCAGAGCTGCATTAGTATGCGCCTATACGGTTTCTGCTCGTAGCTGACCTTGACCATGTAGACAGTGCACTTTAAGCCGAACAGCATTGTTGAAAAGGCTAGGGCTGATCCCCACTGTCCCGCGCCTGTCTCCGTGGTTAACCTTTCAACTCCTTCCTGAGCGTTGTAGAATGCCTGGGCTACTGCCGTGTTGGGCTTGTGGCTTCCAGGCGGGCTCACCGCCTCGTATTTGTAATATATTCTAGCTGGAGTTTTCAGGAATTTTTCAAGTCTTGTAGCTCGCATGAGGGGGGTGGGGCGCCACAGCGAGTAGACGCTTCTAACCTCTTCTGGAATATCTACCCATCTTTCTTCGGCGAATTCTTGCTTGATAAGTTCTTTGGGAAAAATTGGCTTCAAGTCTTTGGGAGTTAGAGGTTCACCTGTTGGTTTTATGGGCTTAGGAAGCGGCTCAGGAAGGTCTGGAAGCACATTGTACCATTTCTTCGGCAAATTATCCTCGCCTAGGAATATCTTTTTCATGGGTTCTGCACCTTGATGCATGTTTATTTTCTAAAAGGGATAAATTTAAGGATTATTGCACAAAAATATACATTGAAGGCCATGCCTAGGTTGGGAAACATTTGGCGAGAAATTGAGCGTCGTCTAGGGAAATCTAGCAAAAAACTACTAGTAGCCAGGAAGATGCTTCTCTACGGGTTAAAAATAAAGGACGGGAACGTTTACTGCGGCGACGTTAAGGTAACGATTTCATCGCTGGCAGCCGCATGCTCCGTCGATAGAAGAACAGTTGTTGAAACTATAAACGCTATAATGAAATCGCCCATGCTGCGCGAAATTTTCGAAGGCATAGAGCCCACAGGACCCTTCCTCTACAACATTGCCCGCCTACTTGGCTACAGGACACTAATAATAGAAGTCCACGAAGACAGGCCGGGGATCTTAGCCTCAGTCGCGTCAGCGCTTGCAGAAGCAAACATAAATATAGTCCAAGTAGTAGCGGAAGACCCAAACCTAATCCCAAATGCCAAACTCTATATAATAGTAGAGGGAGACATACCCGGAAACGTTATACAGAAAATGCTGGAAAACCCTATCATCAAACGCGTAACAGTATCATGACCGAAATGGTTATTTTTAATCTGCAACGATAATGTTATCAATATTTTTGATTTATATGGTGCCCTTTTTTATAAGGCTTATAAAGTTATTGAGCGTTTCTGCCCACGCCGTTGCCCTAGAACGGCGTTAAAGAGGGAAGAAGTTAACGGGACCCTTGCCGTTCGAACATTAGGAGAGGATAAAAATATTTGTCAAATATTTGACAAATTTGTGAATATGTTTGACAAAGCTTTATAGTGTTATAAGGGATAGACAAAAAATATACTACAAACTTTTAAACATCCACAACGCTAAAATAATGGTGGGCCCGCCGGGACTCGAACCCGGGACCACCGCCGTGTGAGGGCGGTTTTAGGCCACTAATTTGGTATCCTACCTCTAGACCACGGGCCCAGAACAACTCTTACTCTAACTTTAATAAGTTTTTTTAGATTATAATTTTTCCTAAATCTTTGCTCTTGTCTTTTTTGTCTGCTTCTAAAAGGCTTGCGCTGTTAAGAACCATAGTTGAAGCTTCAAAGCTCAAGCACACGTAAAGCTGAAGTCGGAATAAGGCGACGATTTTTATGAGCCGAGAACTCATTAAACCTACTGCGCAAAGCCTACGGCGATTCTAAGAATCATGAAATGGAACTTGGCTGAAATAAATATTACAAACTTTTTAGCGTTTGTTAGGGATGTGCATTTCGACTATATAATATGTCTCATTAATTTGTGAAATTTTAATCTCTATACTTTTATCTTCATGTAACGTATCTACAATTAAATTGCTTATCCATGTTTCGCTGCGGTTATAAAAGACGAACTTTAATGTGAATGTAGTATTGTAAATTACCTTGCTTCCTCCAACGAATTTTATGAATGGGTCTTTAATTGTTACATAGGTTGCAAGCCAAGATTCGTTTTCTATGTGAGCCCCTGGACCGACGCATAGGCATCCAGCAAGATCCCCGCTCATATTTATGGCAGCATATCCTATTTCGCCGCTCCTAAATTTTATGTCCATTAATGGTGGTCCTAAGTCTGTCGAAGCAGGCAAACAGGATATTCTTCGCTTTTTAGTAACTTAGAGATATTAAAGTCGTGCCATCCTATCCCTTCAACTAGAATACTGTCTCTATCATCTGATCTGCTAAAGACTGTCAGACAAATGGAAATAGTATAGTCTGAAGAGTTTTCTCGGCCAAATACCACAAAAATAGGCGATGAAACCAACATTCTATTATTTGTGTAAAACTGAAGTGCAACATAGATAGTTTTAATTTTTTCTTCAAATTGAGTGTTTATAGTATTTTCGATTTCAGCAAGAGATTCTTTTCTCATTCTCAAAGTACTTGTTGCTATAAGAAGAAGTGCAGGAGAAACGAGTATAAACGCAATTATGATATACACTATAAATGTAAGTAGAAGTTTGCTTGACATATTTTCACCGATCGAATTTCTCATTATTCAACTTTAAAGAGATCAACAAAATACTATAAAATTTAAAGTCAGTTCTTAACGTTTTTACAATAATAGATAGTAAAAATATCTTTTTCATTATATATATCGAGATTTTTTCAATTCCCATTTTTAGTAATTCATTCTCTTTCTTGTTTATATATATTACTATGATGATGAAACTAAGAAAATAGCAAAAAGAAGTTACTTTAATGTTATAGTATGGCCAAAAAAGCTGCTGCTTAAAGTATTTTTTCGATCACTACATACGTTTTGGTTTCTTTGACGCCTTCGACTCTTGAAACTTCCTTTAGTAGCCTGTCTAGGTGTCCCTGCGTTGTTACTATTAGGATATCTATGTCGCCTGTGAGCCTGTAGACGCTTTCCGCTGGAAGCTTTGCTAGCTTAGCGTAGGCTTTGTTTCTTTTTGATGGATCTACTCTTAGGGCTACAAAGGCTTTGGAGGTTTCTAGCCCTAAAACGCTGACAGCGTTGGAGGTTACGTCTATGAAGCCGCGGCCGGTTCTTATTAGCCCTTTTTCGCGGAGCGTCTTGAGGTGTAGGCTTAGGGCTTGTCTGCTTATCTTGAGTTTACTTGCTATTGTTTGCTGCTTAAGGTTTACGGTGAAGACTGTTACGGGCTTGCTTATTTCCAGCAGTTTTCGCAGAATCTGTTCTTGGCGTTTTGTTATCGTAACTTTTCCCGAACCCATTTTTATTAACCTCTCTTATGAATGCTACAACAAGCTTTTTAAGGTTGAATATTGAGGATGCAGAGGTGTTGAAAATGGCGTCGAGCATAAAGCTGCCCGTTTGCACGTCATGCAACAAGCCCATAGCGCCGTTTGAAAGGGCTGTTAGGTTCAAGTGCCCTAACTGCGGCGCAATCGTCATCTGGAGATGCGAGAAATGCCGAAAACTAGTAAACACCTATACGTGCCCTAACTGCGGGTTCGTGGGACCCTAACCTTTATATAGAGCCGATGCCCCTCTGCGAGGAAAGGTGGAAAAACGTTGGGAAGCGAGGTTGCCGTTGTAATTAAGGTTTTACCGGATGAGCCAGGCGTGGACCTAGATAAGATGGCGGAAGACATTAAGAAGGCATTGCCCCCAGAGTATAAGCTAATGCGTTATGAAAAGGAGCCGATAGCTTTCGGGCTTGAAGCTTTGAAGCTTCTAATATTTATGCCCGAAGACTTTGAGGGCGGAACCTCTCAGCTAGAAAACATCATCAAGAAAGTCAACAGGGTTAGCGAAGTGGAAATATTAATGGTAACCAGAATGACTCTCTAGCTTTTCAATATTTTCTAAATCAAAAAATAATAGAATTCAGATAAATGCCTAGTCATCATCAATTTTTCAGCGTAACTCTGATACATCACTCGAAGGAGAAACCTCCGAGCCATATTTAAGCCCATCGTTCGACTGAAAATCTTAAAATCCCACATTCAATACCTATATGGGGAGCGGGGGTGCCCGAGCCAGGAAAAGGGGGCGGACAGCGTTAGCCCGCAATCAAGATCCGCTGGCGTAGGCCTACGCGGGTTCGAATCCCGCCCCCCGCACCACATCTTTTGCACCTCGAAGTAACGTATGGATTTTACTCGTTTAGTAGTAAGATTTAACTAGGCATTAGTGTGGTTTTGTGTGCGGGTTAATGTTATGAGGTTTTGTCCAAAGTGTGGGTCGATATTAGTGCCGTCTAAGAGGCAAGGTAAGACCGTGCTGGTTTGCAGGAAGTGCGGCTACGTGGAGGAGGTTGGAGCTGAGAACAGCAGCGGCTACAAGCTTGTCAGGGAAATTAAGCATAAACCTTCGGATAAGATTGTAGTGATAACTAAGGAGGATCTTGAGAAAAGAAGTAACTTAACGATTGTTAAGGCTAAGTGCCAGCGCTGCGGAAATGACACAGCATACTTCTGGATGATGCAGACTCGGAGCGCGGACGAGCCATCTACGCGGTTTTTCCGGTGCACTAAGTGTGGCTACACCTGGCGCGAATACGCTTAGCAAAAGGTTTATGTAGCACGCACTGTGCGTATCAATGGTCGTGCTAATGAGCGTAGAAAGCATTTACGAATACGATAAGCTGCTGGAGAGAGCCTACTCGCTGATGCCGAAAAAACCTAAGAAGACCGGCGAACGCTTCAAAGTACCGAAGCTCGAAATCATGTTATCCGGCAAGCGGACTTTCATAACTAATTTCGGACAATTTTGCAACGCTATAAATAGAGACCCGAGGTTAGTCTTAAGGTTCCTCTTGAAAGAGGCTGGTGCCGCCGGAGAAATTAGAGACCAGATGGCAGTTCTTCAAGGTGAGGTAAAGCCAAAAATCATAGAAAAACATCTCGCGCGTTTCATTAAGGAATATGTTTACTGCCCAGTCTGCGGCAGCCCAGACACTACTCTCCACAAGGAGAGAAGAGCAATGTTCATAAAATGCATGGCCTGCGGGGCTGTGTCAGCGGTTAGACCTTTCTAGCGGTGTCGAGCTTAAGCCAAGCTCGTTCAGTATATATTCGGCTAAATCTTTTGCAAAGCCGTAAACCGTATATACTTTTTCAGCTCCAGAATTTTTAACGTACCTAACTATGCCGGCAAAATCTGAGTGGCTTGAAAGCGGTACGCCATTTTTGCTTGCAATACTCCATCCTGTACATACTATTTTGCCCCTTTTAGCAGATAAAGGCACAATCACGGGCTTCTTCCTCAAATACCTTTCCGAACGGTACACGAGGTATGAGCCCAAGTTTTCCCCATGCTTTTCATACAGCACATTATATTTCCATATTTTTTCATGAACTATGGGGACAGAAATTTTAGACAAGCTTAGAACTGCGGTAAGTTCCTGGGACACGCCGAGGGGGCGCGCAGCCAGGGTCGCCGCCGAACCCTCCGAAATGTATTCTAATACCTTCTCTACTATTCGAGGATAAAGTTCACTTCTAGGTGGAAAGACGTAACGCGGATGCCCGTACGTGGCTTCTATTATGAGAATGTCTGCTGTAAGTATGCTTGCCGGCTTCAGTATTATGCGGGGCTCGAGGTTAAAGTCCCCCGTATATACTACGGTTTTATCTAAGTGTATTCTGAACTGAAGGCTTCCGAGTATGTGCCCAGCATTGTGAGCCTCAACCTGAATCCCCGCTATTTCAGCCTGCTCGCCTGGCGACACAGTTACCAGATTAGGGGACTCCTTAAGCCCGAGAAGATCCCTGGTAGCGCTGCTTAACACTATTGGCACATTTAGGCCCCGAATAACTCGCTTATTACAGTGGTCGCGGTGAGCATGTGATATCAAAACTACGTCCGGCTTTTCATGAGGCGAACCTATAGGGTCAATTAGGATCTTTTTACCCCTAGATTCTATAAAAATTCCTTTATTATAAAAAATACGTAGCAAAAATTTTAACCCTTCCTGCCCGTAACTACGATCTTATCCCCCTGCAATTTAATTCTACCATAGGCTTCCAAGAGCCGAAAAGCAAGCGTATAGTAAGGTTCCCCGACATCTATCCCGTAGTCCTCCTTGAACTTCTCCACTAGCTCGCTTTTCGTCCACTCCTTCTTATCTTTATTTTCATCAACTATTTTTTCGATAAAGTTCGCGGTGTCCTCGAGCCTCGTCCACGGATACTGATACCAAGTCCAGTCTTTAACCTCGTCCACATAGTAGTCAGGGGTTATTTTCGCCACCGGAGAAATCCACTGAAGCGTCGCCAGCTTAACTTCGCCGGGCTTCCAATTCTCCTCTACATACTTTTTAGCAACTATAAGCGAGTCCCCCGTATCACAGATATCGTCAACTATGAGAACCTTTTTGCCCGATAGGTCCAGCTGGTACGGATATTTTACGTGGGCTTCTGTGGTTATTTCTGCTGCGCGCCCCCAGTGAACTATCTGGATGCTAAGAAGCTCATGTATGTCCATGAAGTCGCAGAGAAGCCTCGCCGGGACAAAGCCGCCGCGCGCGATCGCAACTATTATGTCGGGGTGCCACCCGCTTTCTAAAATTTTCTGAGAAAGCTGGTAAGCCCAGTTCACGACCTCCTCCCACGCCACAAGCTTGCACTTCACTTTGGGCATGCTGGCTCACCCAAATATATTATCCCACATGCGTTTATGGGTTTCTTCGACCTTTAACGCGCACATCGACCGATATGGTTGAAAAGTCGGAAAGGTCTATGCGCCTAAGGCACTTTGGACATCTACCATTATGCAACTTTTTCTTAACGACATCCCAAATGCTCTTCAACTCTTCACCTTGATAAAATACGTACCCGCAATTCGAGCATACAACCCTTATCATTTCGGATTTTTAACAACGTTGCGGTTTTAAAGGATTTCCCCACATTTTTACAAAAAATGTATTGAAAGATTATAAAGGCGCGCCCAAATATATTCCGTCTTTAACAGATATTATCTCCACCCTTATCCCCCTGCCAACAGGCGGGGGACCTTCAACTCCAACTACTGAGACTACGCGGTTTCGAGCGACGGCAAGCCACTCGTTCTTCAGCCATCCAGGCCCAACTACTCTAACGCGAAGAGTTTCACCCTTCTTAAAGGGACATGGAACTCTCTTCGCCTTTCTTATACCAAAATCCTCTGGCTTAAGAATCAGCTTAACGCCGTACTCCTGTTCCCAAATCTCTAGCTTGCGGTAGAATTCAGACCATCTCATCGGTTTTACTCCCTCAGGCTTCCTGCCGTACTTATGCGCCTCATACTTCTGTATGCCTAAGGGCGGCCAATGCTTTCCCGCCCCTATTTCCAGGGCAAACTCTATTATGCGCGGAATCTCTTCGTCGTTTAATCCCGGAACCCATACAGGAGCAATCAGTAAGTCCATTTTTAGCGAGGAAGCTATGTACTTAGCCACCTCAACCACTCTCATAATGTTATAGTAATTTGCCCCAGCAAGCCTTTTAGCCAGAGATAGGTCCAGCGCGTCGATTGAAAGGTTTAGGCGGTCTAGCCCGGCGTCATCCAGCTTGTCCGCTAAGCTTGTGGACAGTAATAGCCCATGGGTTTCCATTGAAATTACGCTCGTCGCTTTGATTTTGCGCAGCTTCTCGACCAGACCTACTATTTTGGGGTGAGTCAGCGGATCGCCGGCTGCATCTATGTGTGCTTGAACCTTCTCTCCTTTATATTCCACTATCTGCCTAAACCACTCCGCCAAATGCTCTATGTTCACCATGTACTCCACAGCTCTAGTTCTTGAGAGAGGCCCAGCGTCGACTGAGCAAAAAATACACGATAATGGGCACAAGCTTGAGGGGCGTACCTGCAGGAGGTTAGTGCCTCTATCTATTATTCCGAAGGCTATATGCCCGAGAAGCGGAAACGCACGGTCGATATAGAAGACACGGCGCCTGAATTTGCTAGAACCCCCGGTTTTAGTCGAATACGTCCCATTCTTCCTCCTCTTCATTAGGAGACCCTTTCCTCATCAACCTAAGGCGCTCCCTCAGCCTGCTGAAGAAGCCTTCCTCTTCTATTTCCCACCTCTCCTCAGGCCTTCTGCGTGGCGCGCGTTCGCTTAGAAAGCTGGAAAGCTCCTTTTCAAGTTTTAACCTCCTATACACGAATATTATTGCTCCAACAGCAAAGGCCGAGCCCGCAACCAGCCCTGTGAATTCCAGCGTAGAGAGAGGTAAGCCTGGTATAAGCAGCACCACGTCCATTACTAGGTTAACCGTTATAGATGGGGAGGCTGCGGACAGGTCTATGCCGCTCTTCTTCACGGTAAACCTCGAGTAAGTTGCAAGCACGCTTATCTCTTCTACACCGCCCGCAAAAGGTACGTAGGGAAACTCGGCGTAGCCCTCATCGTTCGTCATTTTTTGCAGCTGCAACTTTGTGCCATTCACCAGCACAATATTTAACGTAACGTTGGCGCGAGGAACAGGCTTATCCATGAAGCCCTTCAAGTACAACTTAACCTTCCCCACAGCAGTAACTATCTCAACCCCGTCCCCCACATCAACATAGGTGAACGACTTTTCCCCCACCTTCAAACCGTACAAATACACCCTCGCAACGTACCTGTAAGTAGACACCCCCTTAACAACGTTTTCAACTTGCGCCTCGCCGTTATAGTCTGTAACTAAACTCTTCGACGAACCGTTCGGCAAGGCGATAATTATACTCGCCTGCGGCAGAACGCGCTTATCATATGTATAAACTTTTATCTTCACCCGCTTAACGTAGATATCCACCTGCATTAGATAATCCGTGACCGAAAGCCACTCCTTAAAAAGAGTTAGATTAGACCACTTAACCTCCACCAGATATGAGTAGGCGGCCCCCACCGGTAGGCGACCCAAGTTCAGAGTTAATTCGCCTACAGCCGAATCATTTGTAATGGCCGAATAAATTTTTCTTTGCTCATAAAAAACCGAGATGTTAGCGCCCGCCGGAATGGGCTCATTCCCCTTATTCTCTATCTTAAGCGAAACCTCGCGGGCATTCACCCTAATATTCTTTATCCACGTACCATCCATCAAGACATTGTCCACTGTCTGAGAATTCACCTCAAAATGGTCTTTGTAGGGCACGCCATGAATCGTCATATTAAAGACATACAAGCCCGGCCTAGCGTTCGGAATCGTGGTCGACCCGTCCTGATCCAAGACAACCTCCTCAGCCGACCCGTCGGGCATCTTTAAAGTTAACGTTCCCCCGCTTAACGCGTTATTATCCAAGTCTCTAAACACCAGCTGGAGACGGGCAATAACCGCCGCAGTTATTTCCGCTTCAACAGTAGAAGAAGTAACTTCAAACTCCTGGGCCCCAACCTCCTCGTTCCCTATTTTCATGACAACCTCGTAGACACCGTAGGGAACGCGCCTCAAATCAACCTCGTTAGTATTCGTCAAAAATTCTTCTCTCACGAGGTACTCCTTACCCTCGTACTTGAACCTCAAAACATACTTGTGGCCAGATCCCTTAAAGGGCAGACCCCCCAGCTTGTAAAACTTTAAAGTAACCTCGTGCCTAATCGGAAGCTTTATCACGATGGTCGCGCCGCCCCCCTCAATGTGAAAAGTTGTGTTCCCCAAGGGCTGAAGCTCCAGCTCCAGGCTACCACTCTCCAGAGCGAGGCTGTAAGTCGCCCTCTCAACAGTGTAATCACCAAAAGGCAAGAGAAAAGAGTCGTCAGACTCCACCTCCCCGAGACCTGAAATCACGGCATGTGCATCATCTTCGATCTTCCCGTTCTCATCGTCCATTATCCTGATAGTTACCTCAGTAACGTTGCACCTGGCAGCCACTCTGGTAGTAGCGTTATCAGATACAACTACGCTCTTATTAACGTATACGAGCTTGTTTTTCCAGAATATTTTCACTATATATGCACCGCTCGAAACGTTAACAAACTCGGCTGTTTGAGCCGTCTTCTGATCCAGCAAAGTCTCATTGCTATAGTACAGTCTTATATTTGGCTTCTCAGATCCTCGTACAAGCGGAGACCCAGAATAAGTATATGCTATAACAGTCAGATTCCCGCCTGGGCTCGCAAATGCTGAAGATGCGCAGGCAAGCATAACAACTACGAAAAACGCGAACAACGCAAACCCTAACCATACACGACTAGCTGATACGTTCCTTAAGCCCAACCACAAACTCCCTGTTAGGTATGAAAAATGTCGTGTAAATGGTTTACGTTAACGTGTGCTCCTCCAGAAGCTTCACAGCGACGTCGCGCATCTGCTCCCTCTTCCTCTGATGCTCGCTCAGCCACCTAGAAATGATCTCCCAAGCCTTAGCCTTGCACTCGCCGCAGAGAATCCTCCCCGTCTTACAATCCCAATACCACTCCTTAAGTTTTTTATCATCCTCCAAGAAGTGCATAGAAAGAAGCTCCACAAATATAGTGCACACTTCAGGGGTTCCCCCGAGCTTCTTCTGCTCCTCAGCGGTAGCCCTGCCGCCCGTAAAAGCAGAAAATATCTTCTTACGGGCAGATTCCAGCGAGTCCGTCAAATATAGGATCCCCATAGGGTTCCTTTTAGACATCTTCATAGACCCCGTAAGGTCGCGGATCAGCTTATGGTAAACCGCCGCCGGCAAAATAAACCCGAAATCCTCCCTATACTTCCTAGCAATGTCCCGCGTCAACCTAATGTGTGGGTCCTGGTCCGCACCGACGGGGACAAGTGTGGGCTTAGGGCCGCCGTGCTCGGGCAGCTGAGGAAGCAGGATATCGCCTGCCTGAACTAGCGCAGAGTAGTAGAGCCCGAAGGGTTTATCCCCGTAAATCGCCTCCATCATGTTGTAAGTTACAGCCCTCGAGAAAATGAAGGCCAGCTTCAACACATTCATCTCCTCAGACTGCCTATAAACGTAGACCCTCTTCGGGTCGAGACCAAGAGCCAGCAAGTCCATGAGATTGCTAATCGCTATCTCCCTGCTTTTCTCCAGCGGTATCTTGTTATCAGCATACGCCTCCAAGTCAGCTATGGCGAAAAACCCCATAGCCTTGCTGGACAGGTTCGTGAAGTATATGAACTCCTCCGCCGTCACCTTAGTACCCAAGTGGTAGTCGCCGCTGGGCTTAATCCCCGTCATTACAGCATACTCCCTCCCCTCCTTCACGGCCTTAATTATCAGATTAAGATCCCGATGGCCGAAAATAAAGCCCCGACGTATAAGCCTATGAAGCTGAGGAAGCTCCTTTAGAGGCGCGCTTTCAATAGGCTGTATGCCGAACTCCTCCATAAGCCTCCTGTAATCCTTAATCGACGAAACGCCCCAGGGATCCAGCCTTATAACGTCCTCCTGACCCACCGCGTCCACCCCGCAACGCACCAAATATAGGAACAAGTAAGGCTATTATGTTTTTCACAGCAAAAACCTTAACGCCACGGCAAAGCCGCTAATCATTCACGTAAAACACGTACTCCTCCAAATCCTCGTCAAACACCCTCTTAACAGCCCCCTCCCTCAGCAATTTAGTAAGCGCCCGATAAAAGCTAGCAGGACTCAAGCCACGCCTCTTAACCCAGCTCCAAAGCTCGCTTTTAGAAACCCTCCCCCTACCACTAATAAACTCCAAGATCTCGCCTTCAACCTCGCCCGCCACGGCAGCCGCCTCAACCCCGCCAAGCTCCCCTGCCCTCCTCTCTTTCTCCTCTCTCTCCTCCTTCTCCCTCTCCCCAGCTGAAGGAGCCTCTACAAAGGATAAAAGGCTGATCTCCTCAGGCTTCTTTCTGTGCTTCTTTTTGCCCATTAACTCTGCCCTTATAATTATCCTTCACTACCCTTATAAACACTAACTAAATAATCCCTAACCTCCTCCATCCTCCTCAGCCACCTGTCCTGGTAGTCCAGCTCCCGCCCCACAACAATATACGGCGCGAGATAAAGCCCTCCACCCCAAAACCGGATAAACGCGAAAACCTCGCACAAGCCGCCTTCAACACCTGGCTCAAACCTCCCCCTAGAATCTCCTTTCCAAACTACCAAGTTCACCTCGCCAGTTCCATCATCCAACAGATAAACCATCCTGCGGTCATCCTCCCTAACCTTCCTCAACTGCCCCAACACCCTAACCTTCCTCACCCTGAACTCCACGCCCCTCCACGCTATCTTAACCGCCCTATCCTCCTCCAAGTAAGCGCCCGAAAGCAGCTCCCCAACCCTACACATGAAAAAAACCTGCGACACATCTATCTCGAAGCTCATACACTCCGCCGATAAGTATTCATCAACCCAGCACCTAGTAAAAGTGATGACAAGCATAAATTACATTCGATGGCTGGGCCACGCAGCCTTCGAAATAAAGCTCGCCGGAAAAACCCTGCTAATCGACCCCTGGCTAAAAGACAACCCAATGGCCGCAGAACAGCCCGAAGCCTACACCCAAGTAGACGCCATACTCGTAACCCACATGCACGGCGACCACTTCGGAGACACCGCAGAAATAGCCAAGAAAACAGGTGCAACAGTAATAGGAGTATACGAAGTCGCCCTAGAAGCAGAGAAAAAAGGAGCAAAAACCATGGGAATGAACATCGGAGGCACACTAACCCTCGGAGAAATAAAAATAATAATGACCCCTGCTCTCCACACAAGCCAAAAAGGAGCCCCCGCAGGCTACATAATAAGACACCGCAACCTAGGAATATACCACGCAGGAGACACAGGCCTATTCGGAGATATCGCCCTATACGCCAAGCTATACCCCATAGACTACGCCCTCATACCCATAGGCGGCCACTACACCATGGACCCAGAACAAGCAGCCCTCTTCGTATCCCTATTCAACCCAAAATACGCCATACCCATGCACTACAACACATTCCCCCCAATAAGGCAAAACCCAGAAAACTTCGCACAACAACTCAAAAAACACGCCCCCAACACAATACCAATAATCCTAAAACCAGGAGAAAAAACAGAAATAAAACAATAAACAACTTTTTTCCCACCCCCGCACGCCCTTTTGAACCACCGACCTCGGGGTTATGAGCCCCGCGGGATTCCTGACTTCCCCACCCCGCTGCCGGGGTGGTAGCGGGGGGTGGATTTTCAGGGCGTGCGGGGCCAGTTTTAAAATGATTGTTTTGTTCATATAAAGTTTACGGTCAGTGGCTTGCCCTTTGAGTAGATGTTTGACGAGATTATGCGGGTGCCGCTAGTTTTAGATCATGGTGCTTTAGAATGTTACTTGTTTAGAAGTTTATGGGCGGGTGGAGGTTTAGGGTTTTGTTCTGGGGTTTTCGTTTTTCTTTGCTTGTTTTGCCGCGAGCGCGGCGGCGCATAGGCCCTTGAGGAATTTTGTTGGTGCGTAGCGTTCACCAGGGATCTTTTTTAGTAGGCCTAGTGAGGCGAGTTTTTTGGCGTGTTTCTTGTCTCGGTTGGTGAGCCCGTGTATTCTTTGCTTCGCGATTATTTTGAGGGCTGCTGCCGCTTCTTCTGGGCTTATCTTCTTGAGGGGGTGCCTATAGGGGCTGATGGGTCGGCTATTTCCCCTATTAGGTGCGCCGCTTCTCCGGCTGCGCGTATCATTTCCTCGGCGAACCATTTGAGGTGGTCTTCTACTAGCTGGGAGCCTTGAAGCCCCCTTGAGAGGATAAGCGCTACCACCTCCCTTTCAACCTCGACCAGCCTGGCTGAAAAGTCTTTTAACCTGTCTTCCATGTCCCTTATTCTGACCGAAATTTCGGCTTCTTTGCGGCAGCATGGGTTTTCATTGCTTGAGCTTAGCCCAGCCTGGGGTTATGGGCTTTCTATTCTTTTTTGGGGGTTAAATAAGGTTGCGTTGTGCCTGCTTGTTTTTGGCTGACGCCTTCAACTCCTTTGCCGTCTCAATAAGTCATGAATGCTTCCGCGTTGCCAGAGAGTGTGGTTATGAGGCTCGATCGATAAAGGTTGAAGGTAAAAAAGCATATAGCGTGATGGTTGAGAAAAGTTTAAGGACTTGCGAATAGGCTTCATGCTCGTAGATTGTTAAGTGATCAAGAAATTTTGGCTTAAAAACTTTATAATAAATTAATTAAAAAAAGATAAAAAGGGTTTGTTTTTGCTTGGTGGCTGTTTTACCAGTATGGGTAGCTTCCTTTTGGTATTTGGTTTCCGACGTTTCCTGCGATTTTTATGCCTGGCTTTAGTGTGGGTTTGCCTGGCTGCCACTGTGCTGGCGTTACTTCGTCGGGGTGTTCGCGTATGTATTGTAGCGCCTTCATTTGCCTAATGAGTTCGTCGACGTTTCTGCCCATGCTTAGGGTTACTACCTCGTAGGCCTGTACTACGCCGTCGGGGTCTATTATGAAGCGGCCTCGGAACGCCACTCCTTCGTCCTCCTTATATACGCCGTAGGCTCTTGCGACCTTGCCTGTGTGGTCGGAGCCCATGAGGTTCTTTACGCGTCCTTTTAGGAGTGGTTCCTGTTCAACCCATCCCTTGTGGTCGAAGACTGTGTCGGTGCTGATGCTGAGAACCTCTACGCTCATCTTCTTGAGTTCGTCATATACGTGGTTCATAGCTGCTAGCTCTGTGGAGCAGACAAATGTGAAGTCGGCGGGGTAGAAGCAGAGTACGAGCCACTTACCCTTGAAGTCGCTTAGCCTAACTTTTTTGATTTCTCCTTTGACGGGGTCATAGGCGTCTATTTCGAATTCAGGGGCCTTCTGGCCTGGTTGTAGAACCATTTTATCACCATTTAAATAAAAATTTTCTCGATTTATAAAAATTTTATGTTCGATAATCGAACCTATTTTACCATTTCTTTTAGCCTGTAACCTTTTATTGATTCAAAGCTCTTTTGGCAGGTATAGCCGAAAAATTGAAAAATAATGGAAGTGGTGGGGCCGCCGGGATTTGAACCCGGGACCACCAGCGTTTTGGCGCCGCGTTGGGCGTCCCCAGGCTGGCATCCTTCCAAGCTAGACTACGGCCCCGCTTCGTATCTTATAGTGGCTGTGCCATTTTAATAGTTTCTCCTTTATAGCTTTTTCAGGTTGTTGTTTTTATTCCTCTTATGAAGCCTAGACTTGCTGGCTTGGCTGAGTTTCCGTTATAGTACGCTTACTGCCATTAGGAGGACTGCGGCGCCGAATATTAGTTGTTTGCCTCTGCCGGGGTTGATGCCGGTTGCCCACAGTACTATGCCGACCGCGAACAGCGCTACGGCGACTATGCTCGCGATGTTCTTCACTAGTTGGATTATTCTTGAGGCTATCTCCTTTACAGCGCTTTCGATCTTGCTGATTGCATTGTCTACTGCGGAGGTGAGGGGGTCGCCTAGTGCGAGCACGGCATGTGAGAGGATAAGCCCCACCACGAGGAAAGACACAAACCTCGCTATGTTCATGGTTCCCTTAAGCTTATCTAAAAAAGCCTAAAAAGGGGAGAGAAGCCGGACGGCAGCCAGCACCGGGGTTTCCCGAGCCCGCAGAGCTCAGTACTCCCCGCGGCGGACGGCTGCTTGGCTTCCGGGATCTGACGAGTCCGGGCATGGCCAGCCGCCTATGGCCGGCTGCCGTCCGGCGTAATTTTAATGAAACGTGTGCTTATAAAAATTTTCTGCATGTAGTGGCCCGCGGGCCCCGCGGGGTCGCGCTCCATTTGGCAGGGTGGCCGCGCGCAGCGCAGGGTCTGAGCGGTTTACCCGTGAACGCGCACACCCACCCTTAGGGCCGCTCCCTTCCGGGCCTAACCCGATTCGGGTGGTTCGGAGATTCGCCCCTCCCTCCGGAGAGGCTATCCCCCGTGTGCGCCCCACGGGGCCGCTCCTCATACCTGCGCTGCGCGGGGCCCTGCCAAAGAGGGAGCGCTTCCCCGCGGTTTTCTCCCCCCGCCATATACCCCGTTTGCGGTTACAGGGGAGGGGTAGCCCCCCGGGGCTTCCCCGCGGGCCATTAATTATTTGACGCCTAGGTTTTATAAGGCTAGTCCTAGCTTATCTGGGCTGTTTTATTAAATTGAAAGAGTAACGTTTAAATAGAAGCGAAAAACGTAGGACGTGGTTAAAGGTGAAAACATGGCGTTAGCCCAGAGGGGTGAAAATATGGCGTTAGCCCAAATAGGCGGTGTTCCTGTTCTTATACTTAAAGAGGGAACTACGAGGAAAACAGGGAAGGAAGCAATAAATTTGAATATAATGATCGCTAAGGCAGTAGCTGAGGCTGTGAAAAGCACGCTCGGACCTAAGGGCATGGACAAAATGCTGATTGACAGCCTCGGAGACATAACAATCTCGAACGATGGCGCCACCATCCTCGACGAGATGGATGTGCAGCACCCCATCGCTAAGCTGATGGTTGAAATCTCTAAGGCGCAGGACGACGAGGTAGGTGACGGCACAACCTCCACTGTCATAATTGCGGGCGAGCTATTGAAAGAAGCTGAGAAACTGCTTGACAAGAACATCCACCCAACTATTATCCTATCGGGATACAAGAAGGCTCTGGAGGTAGCGAAGGAAGTATTGAAGAAGCGGGCCATTAAGGTGGACATAGAGGACGATGAAACCCTCAGAAAGGTTGCCGCAACCGCGATGAGGGGCAAATCCGTAGCTGCAGTAAGAGACTACCTCGCTGACCTTACAGTCAAGGCCGTAAAGCAGGTAGCGGAGAAGAGAGGCGACAAAATAACCGTAGACCTGGACTACATCCAGCTGATAAAGAAGAAGGGCGGCGCGGTCAGAGACTCCAAGCTAGTGTACGGCGTGATAGTCGATAAAGAGGTCGTTCACCCGGACATGCCTAAGCGGGTGGAGAATGCTAAGATAGCGCTCATAGACGCCCCTCTAGAGGTTGAGAAGACCGAGATAGATGCTGAGATACGAATATCCGACCCAGAGCAGATGAGAGCTTTCCTGCAGGAGGAAGAAAACCTGCTTAAGGAGATGGTTGATAGGATTAGGGAGGCTGGTGCTAATGTGGTGTTTTGTCAGAAGGGTATTGATGATATGGCTCAGTACTTCCTTGCTAAGGCTGGTATACTGGCCGTCCGCAGGGTTAAGAAGAGCGACATGGAGAAGCTCGCACGCGCCACTGGCGCCCGCATAGTTACGAAGGTTGAAGACCTCACGCCGGAAGCCCTAGGCAGCGCCGAGCTGGTCGAGGAGCGCAAAATAGCAGACGAAAAAATGGTATTCGTAGAAGGCTGCCCCAACCCAAGAGCAGTATCAATACTAATAAGAGGCGGACTAGAAAAAGCTGTTGACGAAGCCGAGAGATCTCTAATAGACTCACTAAGCGTGGTAGCTGATGTGCTGGAAGACCCCTACATACTCCCAGGAGGCGGAGCCCCGGAGGCCGAAATAGCCAAGGAGCTTAGGAAATACGCGCCACAGGTGGGAGGAAGAGAGCAGCTAGCCATAGAGGCCTACGCGAACGCGGTCGAATCTATACCGAGAACGTTGGCAGAGAACTCAGGCCTAGACCCAATAGACATCCTTGCGGAGCTTAGATCAGTTCACGAAAGAGAGGATGGCTGGAAGTACGGCGTCGAGGTGTTCGAGGGCAAGGTAGCCGACATGCTTGAAAAAGGAGTTGTAGAGCCGCTGGTGGTTAAAGAGCAGGCGCTTAAATCGGCTACTGAGGCGGCTGCGCTAATACTGAGAATCGATGACGTTATCGCCGCATCAAAGCTGGAGACAAAGGAAGAAGAGGGAAAGAAAGAGGAAGAAGAGGAAAAAACAGAGTTTGATTAAAAACTAAGTTTTTGATTTCTCTTCTAAGCTTTTTTTATCCGCCTTGGTTGTTTCCGTAAAGCTGGCCGATCGTAGAGTTCCATAAAGTATCCAGGTCATCTCTGAAAACTTCTACGAGGAACTTGTCGAGAGAGTTCTGGCTGTTTTCGTAGGCCTGCTTAACTGTAGTCAAGAATCCGGAGATCATGCTGAGAATTATCATCAACGCCATCAGCGAAACCGCTAGTAAGAGGCTTTCCTCAACCATCTGCGTGCCGCGGCTTTTCCTCACCCTATCCACCGATAACGTATTCTTTAAGCCTTAAAAACCCGTCAATCCGCTCGAAGATAAAGGAGGCTTTAAAGCAAGGCGTCTTATCCCGCCAAATCATCCCATCCTCGGCAAGCACGTCACATGCCTCCAAACATACAACGTAGAAGCTGCTCTCGTTTCTCTCGGAGAATTTAAGTGTGAAACCGTTGAGCCTCTCTCTCAAGTAAGACTGAAGACTCCGCGAAACTTCTGCCGCGTTGTAGAGCTTGTCCTTCATAGCCCCCGCGGCTTTCCTGACAACTGCCCGAAACTGCAAGTACCTGGCTGGATGACACACGACAAAAAGCGTGGAGCGATTAACTTTTACTTCCCCGCCCTCCACAGCGTATTCAATCCTCACATTATAGCAGTTAGAGAAACTCGGGTAATGCAGCGACCACGCGGAATCTGCCCCCGCGCTACCTAAAACGTAGAGACTTGAAACGTGTAGAGCTATTACTTTAAAGGTAAAATTGGTTTCCAAAGAAAAACGCTCTGCAAGTGTGTTTGCTAGCCTTTTGACCTCACTTGCAAAGTAACCCCTGTCCCTCAAGCTCCTCAAAGGCTTTGCATAGAAAGCTCTCTCAATATTATAAAACAGAAGCCCCTCAAAGTTTGTTGATATAAGCTCCTCCTCAGCCAGCCTCAGTTCAAGCTTCCTAACCTCTTCGACACAACATAGAGCTTGTATCCGCGCATATACGATCATCAGAACGAGCACGAATAAGAGAAGCGAAGTGAGGGAGAGAACCGCGCCTCGCCTTACCACGGAACTGACCACCTACGGCAAAATTATCGGGCAAGAAGCTATAGAGCTGTTGTAGGTCGCTTTTTGGGAAAAATATTCAGCCGGGCTGCGGATCCCATCCGTGTATATTAGCTGGACCTCTCCCATGCAGCTTCTCAGCAGAGAAAGTCTAGCCATGAAACGCGCCTTTACGTCCAAAATTTGCTTTAGAAGCGGCGTGCCAGCCAGCATGACAAGAAGAAAGCCTACAATAGTGACAGCAACAAACGCGTCTATAACATACCACCTCATATCTACCACCCAAGGAAAGACATGGTTAGAAAGACTCTGAGCAGGTGTATGACTGCTAGAACCAAAAATAACAGAATCCCTAGCAAAATTAGATACACCGCCAAAGAGCTGGTAGAAGACCCTATCCTCTGCACAAATATTCACCCGCAAAATAGTACTCGCCGGAAAGGTTCAGAAATCCAGGAGGCACGCAGCTTGGAAGCTTCACACATGACCCCCGCGGCATCTCGCCCATAAGGCTAAGCAGCCTGCCGCGCAGCATAGCCTCGTTCTGCTCCTTACACAGCTGTAGATGTGACATGCCGAGGTTATACGAGAAATGCAGCAAAACGAGCGACGTTAAAACCACCATCAAAACAGAAACCGCCTCCTCCAAGCTGCCCTTCATATACATTCACCCAGCCGCTTCAAGGCCCGCATAGACACGTGAAGTTCCCATACAAAAGCGCGTGTAAAGCTTCAACAAGCTTAGGGTAGACGCTGCCCACACTAGACCAAATAAAGTAGGCAACTAAGCCTGAAAAAGCTAAAATAACAGCCTCTTCGATAAACCTCGCCATATATCATCCATCTTTCTCTTAAATTCCCCTTAAAACAGAGAACGAAAGAAATGGTGCGGGGGCAGGGATTCGAACCCG
>JAPDKD010000038.1 GCA_029258735.1 archaeon
CAGAGCCATTCCGATGTTGGAGGGGCCGTGCTGAACATCGCCTGCTGCGAATACTCCCTTTACATTGGTCATAAAATGCTCGTCTACCTTTATTGCACCATTCCTGTATGTTTCTATTCCTAGACTTTGAATGGATTCTGGATGTGTCGCGTAGAGTCCTATAGCTACAACTATATTGTCGAAGCTCATTGTAAACTCTGTGCCCGGTATGTCGTGCACTGGCTCTTTTCTGCTCTTTGTAGGCGTTACCTTTATGAGTTTTATTTGTTCTGCCTTCTTTTTTCCGAGGATTTCAAGTGGCCGTACAAATTCCACGAACTTTACGCCTATTTTTTCCAGTTCTCTTATCATGTGGCGGGCTGGCGATATTTCCTTGGACCGCCTGTAGAGAATGTATGCTTCCGCCCCGTACTCCTTAACTGCTAGCTCGCAGATGTCTGCTGCGGTGAGGCCAGCCCCAATCACGCCGACTTTTCCGTCTAGAGGGGAAGGCGGAGTCTTTTCGTATCCAAGCTTGTACTTCATAAAGTGGAATATCCACTCGAGAGCGTCGTACACGTGGGGTAAGTCTTCTCCGGGTATACCTAGGCGCCGGCTTTTCCACGTGCCTGTAGCTATTATTACCGCGTTGTATTCTTCTTTTAGCTTCGCTAGCGGAACATCTCTGCCTACTTCCACGTTTTGATGAAACTTTACGCCTAGTTGCCGGAGTTCCTCTATCCCTGCCCTTACCCCGGCTTTAGGTATTCTGAACTCCGGTATTGCAAAGATTAACATTCCGCCAGGCTCAGGTAACTTGTCGTATACATGTACTTCGTGGCCTTTACAGACAAGAACGCCTGCCGCCGCCAAGCCTGCGGGGCCCGCGCCGACTATAGCTACGCGTTTTCCAGAAAGCTCTATACCTTTTAGGCTTCTACATATAGCGAATCGCATGTTTACCCAATATTAGATTTATGTATAAGTTTTTATTTTTAGATTATAAATTTCATTTAGCATTCTACGCTGAGTAATCCTAGAGAAATTTTTGTTATACACTATTTTTCTAAGAAAATTTTGGCCAAGCTTTCTTTTCGGTAAATTATCAGAGCCCTTAAATCTTTGTCCGCTCCCCTTGAAGGGACTGAGAAACTAAGTGCAACTTGTATATATGCTCTGTTCTTTCTCTTAGCGCTTTGATTGCCTTCTCCCTCAAGTACTTAGTGAATTTTAGCCATACTCTCATGGGTTTATCTTTTATTGCAGAGATCGAGCTGCTATATTCGAAATGTATATCATGAAAACTTATCTCGGATTTAAAGCCTAGGGCTTTGCTTACTATCTCTAGTGGTGCAAGATCTAAGCCTAGGGCGTCGGCTACTTCTTTTTTCACGTCTATCAAAGTGCCGGTATTTTTGGCTCCTGCGAGGAACATGGCAGCCGCTTTGAGCCCGGATTTTTGTACAGCTTCTATGAGATTTTCAGCTCCATATGCAAGGATCTTGAAGTCTTGGTCGAAGTATTTTCCTAGTGTTTCGAGGAAAGGCTTGTCTTCGTTAATAAGATAATACTCTTTCGTTACAGTTATTATCTTATGTTCTTCTCCGTCATAGATGTCTATTAGAGTGAGGTTGACGGTTTCTTCTTCGTTTAGTGGGAAACGAAATAAGTCGATAGCCGCGAGTTTTAAGGCTTTAGATGGCTTCGGAATTGTTATCTCTTTGTCTTTAACTTTTATGACTATTGTATCTCTGAGAAGAATGTAGTCTATCATTCTCGCCGCGGCTTTTGCTGCTATATCCCAGCGCAGTCCCATAGATAGCAGTTCTAGATGCGCATCTTCATCAACTATTTTAAGCAGAATTTCGTCGATAGGCTGCGGCTTAAACTTTTCCACGGCCCGCTTTACTTTTAGCCAGTTAAGCGACTCGAGCAGACCTGCACTCTCAGGTTCGTGGAGAATCATTAGTTTGCCTTCGCCTGTTTTTTCCAAGCTGTACATTATAGTTTCGAAAGCTATCCCGTACTCGCGGCGAAGTATCAGCATCAGATATGCAAGCCCTATGCGCGCTAATTTTAAGTCCTCTGCTGGATCAAGCTCGTAAGCGTAGCCGTAAGTGTAGTCGTCGTATTTTCCATGGGTTGAGGTTATTAGGGTTATTACTCTTCTATCCCTTATTAGCAACGTTCTGCCGTCTGTTACTACGGGTTTCCCTCTTTCTCTCTGAAGGATCCATATTGTCCTGTTGGGTAGTTTAAGGTATGGACCGAACCCTCCGTAGGGCACCTTTACTACGCATATGACCTCGCTGTGGAGTCTGCCTACTAGGTAGTCGAGGAATATGTTGGGCTGCTCTCTCCAGCTTCTTTTAGTTTTCTCATATTCCTCATAAGCGTATGCTAGAGCGTCGTTGCTTAGGAGAGTTGAAAGTCTCAGCGGCTCCTCGATTACTGCACGCACTATTCTTCCAGTTCTTCCTCCAAGCTTGTGGGCGGTTACTACGGCGTCCTCGACGTAGTCGAAGCTACCCGGCTGGAATTTTTCCACGAGGTCGCAGAAACCTATGTCTTCTAGGTACTTTTCTCTCCCAGCTTCTATTTTTATTCGCTTTATGCCGAAGGGCGGCGAGAACTCGTAGAAGTTCATTTTCTGCCATGCCTGCTTTCCGCGCCTGGTAAGCTCGCCTTTCCACATCATTCCAAGTTTTTCTAGGAGTTCTATTTCTTCTCGTGTTAGTTCTCGGCTGAGAGAGGGCGATACGGCCTTGTATAAGGCCTCAAAAAGCATGGAGTATTTGTTGTTGCGTTTCACTATTACCTTCTCTAGAGGTAGGTGTATCCACTGGTTAAATGCTTCTATGCCTCGAGAGAGAAGTTCTCGATCCCACCTGGAGATCGGGAGGACGACGCTCTCCGTGAATTCTATTTCTTTTCTCCGACCTTTTCTGCCTTCTCTTTGATGAAATTCTCTGACGTTGTCAGGAAGCCCGTAGTGAACTATTCTTACAACCGTGCCTATGTCTATTCCTTGGGATAGCGTTCTAGGGGTGAAGATTATTTTTATCTCACCCATTCTAGCTTTATGTTCTACGTCTTCCCTTACCGCTTTTGAAACTAAGTGGTGATGAGTAGCTACGAGAGCTTTTGCCTCCTCGGAGAGCTCTGCCCTGAGTTTCCTAGCAAGTTCCTCGGCCTTGATTATGCTGCGCGTAAATACCAGCGTCAATCCGTCGTCTGCTAGATATTCCTTGAATATCTCGACTGGGTTTATGTATGGCTTGGGCACCTCTAGTCCCAGCGACTCGGCGACGGCGATTACTTTGTATAGGTTTTCCCTGAATGTGTCGAAGTCTTCCAGTGCTTTCTTTACATCTTCTCCTACGTTTGACTCATAAAAAGCATCTTTTAACTCCCTTAAGCGCTCCCACACTTCTTTTAGGTTTTTACCTAGAATTAGGTAGGTGTGGTTCGGCACTTTGAACGGTTTTCCTCCTATCCACTCTGTCTCCCTGCCAGTGATTTCATCAAGTATTGACGCTAGTTCCTCTGGATTGCCGAGGGTCGCTGTTAAGACAGCAACTTGGAAGTTCGCGTTAACCAGTTTTCTGAGAAGCTTCAGCATTGAGAGTAAAAGGGCTATCTCCCTTGGACCATAGAAGTCGAATTCATCTATAACTATCAGCTTCGCTCTCTCCAGAAACCTGCTCAAAAATGCTCCTCTGGGTTTCACAGCCCAGCGCTTCAAGTCAAGCATTAAAAATGCCGGGTTTGTAACAGTTATTAGCGTAGACGCGAGCTCCTGCCTCACTCTGCTTACAGACCTATACTTTCTAACTAGCTCATCTCTCCTCCTAGCATCTATTATTGCGACCTCAAAGCCCGCCGCTTTAGCATAATCACGAATCCTGCGTATCTGGTCGTTAGCTAAGGCTAAAGTCGGATAAAGGGCTAATGTGGGCACTTGATTCTTTAAGGTGTAAAGAAGCCACGCCTCTGTTTTGCCGCTACCCGTCCCCGAAATAAGTATGACGTTATGATTGTCCTTAAGAGCCTTTAATGTTTCCCATTGATGACTATAAAGCCTTGAGCGGCATACGATTCCTGCGTGCCCTACGGGGTTTTCCAAAAACTGCGGTAAAATATCGGAAAACCTGATATCAACGACTTCCGGCTCTATTCCATCGTCAAATATTGTTAGATACTTGTACCCAAGTTTTTCAAGTATTGGCTTGCTATTAACGCGCATCTTGCATTTAAATAAGATCTCAATAAAATATAATCTTGGCGATAAACCTTGCCTAAATTCTCTACCCCTTTATTGGACATTCATGAAGAAAAAGGTGCCAGCCTCGGCGAATTTGCTAACTGGAAGATGCCCATAGACTATGGAGATATGCTTGGAGAAGCTTTAGCTACCCGCAGCAAAATGACGGTTTTCGATATTAGCCACCTTACAAGAATAATCGTAGAGGGAGAGGATTCTAAGAAATTCGTCAATTGGATAGTTGCGAAGAACATTGCAAAGTTAGCGCCCGGCTGGATGATAGCTCCGACCGCGATGCTAAACGAGAACGCAGGCTTTGTCGACGATGTGGCTGTTTACTGCTTAGAAAACGGGAAGTACATGATCGTCGGTAACGCCATAAATAAGGAAAAAGACCTTGAGTGGCTAAGTGCGCATAGCTCAGGATTTAACGTGAAAATAAGAGACATAACGGAAGAGACAGCCATGATAGCTCTTCAGGGTCCCAAGAGCCCCTCGTTGGCTGCCGAGGTCGTGTCAGGGATCGAAGACCTGGCTCCACTACAAATATTGGCGACCACCAAGAGCGACTTTGGCGAAATCTTGGTTGCCAGTAAGAGCGGCTGGACGGGCGAGCCGGGCTTCGAGTTTATAGGTAGCCCAGAAACCATTGGTAAGCTTCTCCGACACTTTCTTGATAAAGGCGCGGCGCCAGCAGGCCTAGGTGCCAGAGACATATTGCGCATAGAGATGGGCTTCTGCCTCTATGGAGAAGATATCGATGAAAACGTTACGCCTATAGAGGCACGCTACTGGGTTTTTTCGTGGAAAAAGAAGGAAGAATATATTGGCAAAGATGCGCTACACCGTAAAATAGTGGAAGGAGTGGACTTGCTCCGTGTAGGTTTTGAGGCAAAGGCACGGATGCCCATACCGAGGCATGGGGCGAAGATTCGCGTTGACAGGCGAGAGATAGGATACGTGACCAGCAGTACCTTTTCACCTTGGCTAAAGAGGGTGGTTGGAATGGGATATGTTAAGGCTTCTCATGCCATATTTAACGTGAGAGTCAATGTCGACGTTAGGGGGCGCCTTTATCAGGTTACGTTAAAAGATTTTCCCTTCGTGAAGCCTAAGATGAGCTAATGTATAAGAGAGAGTATGAAAAAGAATATGGTGGTGAAAGAAAGGATGGCAGAAGACTTGAAATACAAAGACTACATCATTAAGGCTGACCGCCGCTACGCCGAAACCCACGAGTGGATAAAACTTTTGGAGGACAACAGAGCCAGGATAGGCATTTCCGACTACGCACAGAAGAAACTTAAAAACGTGGTGTATGCAGAGCCCGTAGAGGAAGGTGCCAGCTTTAGGAAAGGCGAGCTCATAACAACTGTTGAATCCATAAAAGCTGTCGGCGAAATTTACGCTCCCGTAGATTGCAAAGTGACTAAGTATAACGAGAAGTTAGATGATGACCCGAGCCTAATTAACACAGATCCTTACGGCGAAGGATGGATAGTGGAGGTAGAAGTTGAAGATCCTTCCCAAATCGACGAACTTTTAACTGCGGAGCAATATGTAGATAAAGTCATTAAAAAAGAAGAGTAGCATTATATCCTTCTTTTTATTGCTGTGTTATTCTTTCGACGCGTATAAGGTCTGTTGCTCCCTCCCGCACTCCAACAGTTATTACAGCTATATCGCCGTAGGATAGCAGTCCCTTAGTTCTTGCTTCTTCTATGAGCCTAGAGAAGAGATACGGATCCTTCTTTTCTATCGTGGTGTATATCGGCGTTACTCCCCAGAATAGTCTTACCTGTCTAACTGTTCTCTTATTAGAGGAAAAGACGTATAATGGATTTTTAGGCCTGAAGGAAGATAGGCGCCTCGCGGTGTTTCCTCCCTTACTATACGCTATAATGCTAGCGCTTAGCAGATTAGAGATTGAGACAGCCGCTTTAGCTACTGCGTAATATAGGTTAGATATGGTGGGTTCAACCTTTTCTGCTTCTTGTTTTTCCGCTTTTTCAGCTATCCTAGCAAGCCATGACACGCTCTCCACGGGATATTTTCCGGCTGCAGTTTCGCTGGTTAGTAGTAGGGCGTCGGCTCCCTCCTTTATAGCTATAAATATGTCTACTACTTCTGATCTCGTAGGAACAGGCGCTTCAACCATGGAATCGAGGAGCTGCGTGGCTACAATGGACGGCTTGCCTGCAGCTCTGGCTTGCTTTATGATCCGATATTGTATCTCGGGGACTTCTTCGAGATCGTAGTATATGGCCAGGTCTCCCCTGGCAACTAGGACTGCATCAGCTTCTTCTAATATTCCTTTTAAATGATTTACAGCGCTTCTCGTTTCTATTTTAGCTATGATTTTAGTCTCAGGAGAGCCCATCTCGCTCAGCAGTTGCCGAAGCTTTTCAACGTCCTTTTCTGTTCTTACGAAAGAGAGGGCTATGTAGTCAAAGCCGTTTTTTACGGCGAATTTCACTGCCTCTATGTCTCGCGGTGTCAGCGATGGTAGAGGTACATCTTTTCCCTTTATCGCGAAGGTTTTGCGGCTCTGAACTATGCCGTCGATCAGAGCTATTGTGTGTATTGTATTGTCTTCGATCTTTTCGACGCGAAAGACAAGCCGCCCGCTTTCTATGAGTAACACGTCGTTTTCCTCTATTGAGGAAAACACGGCTGGTTCGTTTAAGGGTATGACTTTCTCTCCTCCACTCTGTTCGGAGAGTTTAAAAGTTACTTTATCGCCCTTTTTTACTTCGAATGGTTCGACATCTCCCGTTCTTATGACCGGACCCTGAAGGTCGCCAATTAAAGGTATAAACTTCGTGCTTGCCGAACTAGCAATATTTTCCAGTATCCTTTTCCAGACTAATTCGTCGCCATGAGAAAAGTTTATTCGGAAAGCGTCTGTCCCTGCTTTAACCAGCTTTCTTATTATGTCGGAATTCCAGGATGAGGGACCGAGCGTGGCTATGATTTTAGTTTTTCGCATTTTAACCACAGGATTCCGCGCTCCTGGGCGGAGGGAAGCCGTGTTCCTCCAATACTTTTACTATTTTGGGGACAACCTTGTCCGCTAGTTCGCTTGCCTCTACATCTACAAGTAAGCCCCTTTTTCTGTAAAACTCTATTATTGGCGCGAATTGTTTCCTATATATTTCGAGCCGCTTCTTTACTACCTCAGGCTCGTCGTCGGGCCTTCTTACGAGTTTTGAGCCGCATTTGTCGCACTTCCATGGTTCCTTCGGCGGCATGAATTTTAGGTGGTATATTGCTCCGCAGTTGGGGCATACTACTCTTCCGCTGACTCGCTCTATTATCACCTCATCTGGAGCGTAGAAGTTTAGCACTAAGTCTATTTTGGCGAATTTTTCGAGCGCATCGGCTTGCTTAATTGTTCGGGGAAAACCGTCGAGAATAAATCCCTCTTTGCAGTCCTCTTTTTGAAGCCTGTTTTTTACGACTTCTATTACTATTTCGTCTGGTACTAGCTCGCCCTTCTTTACGTAGCTTTCAACTTTTTTGCCTAGCTCGGTTTGTTTTTCAATTTCTTCGCGGAAAATGTCTCCGGTCGATATGTGCGGAATTCCGTATATTCTTGAGATTGCGCTTGCATAGGTTCCTTTACCTATTCCGGGCGGTCCTATAAATACGAGTCTCAAGTTTTGCACCAGCAATACATAGGGTGGAGAAATAAAAATAGTTTCTAAAAATTTTTACGTTTTCCTCTTTTTCGTCAGGGCTTTATAAGCTACAGCAACGGCTATGAGAATTATTACTGCTACTGCCGCTATCAACGCATAGTCCGGAGGCGGCGCTGGTTTTGCTTCTATGGTAATCTGCGCCTCGCCTGTAGCCGTTTTGTTCCAGTTGGATGCTGTCACTTCAACGTGAAGCTTGCCTTGGCCGGGTTTAGGGGCTAATAGTTCTATTGATTTTGTTACTGCTTTGCCTGGTTCTATGTTTCCAACCTCTATGCTGGTCTGAGCTACTTGGAGGTTTTCTGCGGTGATTTTTATTGACGTGTCTGCTGCAGTTCCATTGCCTGTGTTGGATACCGTGATCTTAACTTCGGCTTTTTCGCCTTCCGTTAGCTTAGCTGGTGCTTCTACTTTTACAGTTAGGTTGGGCACGTATACTTTCGGCTTTTCCACTTCTTCCTGGTATTCGACGAAGTTTATGATAAGAGGTAGGTTGTTTTCGTATATGTTTTCTCCGTAGTAGGTGTCTAGGAGGGATACGGTGCTTCCTATGGCGAGTATGTATCCTTTCTCTGCTTTAGCGAATGCAGCAAGTACTACGTCTTCACCGCTGGCTATGGTTTTGTTTTTCTCGTTTACTACGTAGGTGGACGGCCAGCCGAGTATTATGGGCACTGCTTCTCCGGAGACTTGAAGCGAGGTTCCACTAAAGAAGAAGAGCTTAAGGTTTTGAGTTAATTTTATTGCTGCTTTGTTTTCTGCGAAGTTTCCGGCGTATACTGCGTAGGGTCTTCTTTCTAGGCTGTGTTCGGGATCTCTGACACTTCCGTCCATCCATGTGATGCCGTAGATTGATGTTATTGAGTTGTGAATTGAGGGGTCGAAGTAGCGGTACCAGTTTCCAGTTATTATTAGCCTGCCTCCCTGTTTAAGCCAGCTGTGTAGGGCGTTTAACTCGTTACTTGATAAGGGAGTCTGCGGGTTCGGCAGTATTAATATTTTGGCGTATTTGAGGGCTTCTGCTAGATTTTCTGTGCAGACGGCTACAGTGCCGTATTGCTCTAGTTTTTGCTTTAGCTGCTGCATTCTTGTAATATTATAGTATTCGCCGTGTGAATGGTCTATGATTACGGCTTCGCCCTTTTTCACCGAGTAAATATAGAGCACTTTTTCTACTGTTTGACCAGCAAAGGAGACGTTGATAGTTACTGGGTTTTCGCCCAGCTGTTCAGCTAGATACCCGAAACTGAAGTTTATGTTTAGGGCTTGGCCTCGTGCAATTGATTCTATGGTTTTCGTTTCTTTATATGTTGCAGAGCTTGCCGTTACTTTTATATCTGCAAGGGGTCCTCCTAGGTTTTCTAAGGTTACTGTAAGGATTACTTCTACTTTTTCTCCTACTTCCACTAGTGAGGGTTTTATTGATGCTTTAACGTTGAGGCTTACTACGCGAAGTCCCGTATGTTCTATGAGCCAAGATACAAGAGCGAGCATGAAGTCCTTGTTTCCGAGATTCTTTTTCTCGTAGAAGTATTTCGTGCTGGCTACGCGGCTGCCTCCAACAGCTATTATATATCCCTTACCTGCTTTAGCGTATGCTGCTACGGGCACGCTTCCTTTTGCAATCGTATTTCCATTTTTATCAACTACATATGATGTTTTAAAGGAGTATATTATTGGGGTGGCTTCGCCGCTTAGTTTTAGCATGCATCCGTTGTACTTTATTTTTCTTGTTCCCACTTCGTTTTTTATTTCTTGAACCTGGGGGTCATCACTCCATACGCCAATTAGGGGGAAGTAAGACCTGTAATCGTACATTAATTTGTCCATTACTTCGGTTGCTGTGAATTCTATGCCGTATTCTGTTGTGATTTTGTTTAGCTCCTTATATGAAATGTACTTGTACCAGTCTCCCATTATAAGTAGCGCTCCTCCATCCTCAACGAAGCTTTTTATGGCTGCCACTTCCTCGTCACTAAAGCTTTTCCTCGGATTAGTTATTATTAAAAGAGAGGCGCCTTGAAGCGTTTCATTATTTATTGGCTCTTTATTTATTACAACCTTGTAAATTTTCTTTAAATCATCTATAAACATTGAAAGCTTATATGAGTCATAGTATTGATTGTGAGACTCGTCAAAAACTATAATGGGTTTTTGGCTCTGCATTTTCACTGTCGGCAAAGTTACTGTGAAGATTATCGCTAATATAATTATAGTTGCTAACAATTTTTTCACGTTCATCACGGTATATCTACTCTGAAAATTTATTTAAAATCGCGGTTGTGATTAGCATGGCGAGGCTGATTTAATTGGGCGAGATGCTGGTCTTAGGGGGTTCGGCTTCTATTTATCTCGCAAAATCTATTTCAGAAAGTTTGAATGCTAGATTTGCCCCATTAGATACAAAAATATTTCCAGACGGGGAAATATACGTCAGAATACCAATAAACGTGGATGGGAAAGACGTTATAATAGTCCAGTCTATGTATAGGACCCCAAACTTTTTTCTAATAGAACTCATATTTGCCGCCGAAACTCTTAGAGAGCTTGGCGCAAGGCGCGTCGTAGGTGTTATACCATATTTGCCTTATCTTAGACAAGACGAGAGGTTTAAGCCCGGTGAAGCCGTTAGTGCCAAAATTGTCGGTACAATGCTCGGCGCTCGTCTCGATAAAATATACACGGTTGACGCGCATCTCCACAGGATAAGAACGCTCAAGGAAATTTTTGAAGTAGAAGTCATCAACCTATCGATTATATCGGAACTTGCAAGAGCAGCTATCAAGGAATTCGGTCTTAATAATCCTATATTAATAGCGCCCGACGAGGAGGCTGAGCAATGGGTCGAGAAAGCCGCGGAAACTTTAAACTGTAACTATATAGTTTTACGAAAAGAGCGAATAGGAGACGAGGAGGTTTCAATTACAGGACTTGAAAGAATTACAGGCGTCGCACTGATAATCGACGATATTATTAGTACTGGCGGAACAGTGGCCGAGGCTGCTAAACTACTTTATGAAAGAGGAGCAGAAAGAGTGTACGTTTCTGCTGTCCACGGCATTTTTGTAAAGGGAGCGGAAAAAAGGCTATTTGGGAGCGGTATACGAGGAGTCTTAACCTCCGATTCCATTCCAAGCCCATACAGCAAAGTATCAATAGCTCCCCTGATATCAAATATATTGAGGAAAGAGTTATGAATAGAAAGCAGGTAATTGAGGATATAAAGTATGGGCGCATTTACAGTTCAACCCTCACAGTCTATACAGCGTTATCGGCAATTCAAGACTTGTGCAACACTTCAAGCAGTTTAAATTCATTAAGAAAGGAGTTTACAGCATTTGCCAAAGAGGTTATTAAAGCAAGACCTACATCCGCGATGCTTCAGAACTCGTTGAAAGAAGTTGCCATTATAATCTTAAAAAACTTAAAGGAAGGAAGAGAGCTTAAAGAGACGCGTAAAGCCGTGAAAGAGAAGATAAGGGATATAATGAAAACTTACGATGAAAACAACAAGCAGGCTTCACTTATCGCCTCACGGAGATTGTCAGATGGCGACACCGTTTTAACAGTATCTTACAGCAAACTAGTTTATGAGACTTTTAAGATGGCTGCTGATGAAGGCAAGACCCTTCGCGTCATTGTTCTAGAGTCAAGGCCGGGAAGTGAAGGAGTAAAATTAGCCGAGGAAATTTCTGAGCTAGGGTTTAAAGTTACTCTAATAGTAGATTCGGCGGCACGCTTTATAATGAAGGAGGTAGACAAGGTCCTGGTGGGTTCTGAAGCTTTAGCGGCCAATGGCGCCCTGATAAACAAGGTTGGCACCTCACTTGTAGCGCTGTCTGCACATGAAGCAAGAGTAAGGCTTTTTACGCTTGCTCCCACGCACAAGATAAGTCACGAAACGTTTCTCGGCGAACTTGTAGAGCTTATGGAAGCCGACCCTGCATCACTATATCACGTTCCAGAAAATTTCAAGGACAATATTAAGGTCTGGGCGCCACTTTTCGACGTGACGCCGCCTGAATACATAGACGCAATAATAACTGAAAAAGGGCTCCTGGCGCCTCAAGCCATCCCGCTTGTTGTGGCTGAAACTTATGGATGGCCTCCTAAAATTCAAACGCTTGACAGCGTTTTAGAGGAGCTGGGAAAATATGGAGACGATGATTTCTAGGGAAGTAGTCGATATAGCGCGGGAAATCAAAGAGATGAAGATTCGAGGAGCTGGCAGAATCGCGCGAGCTGCGGCGAAAGCTTTGAAAATAGCCGCCGAAAACTACAGAGGGAAAACAATTGAAGGCTACCTGAGGTATATCAACGCTGTAGCTCGTTTACTAATCTCCACCAGGCCTACAGCCGTTTCGCTTCCAAACGCAGTAACCTATATTTTGTCACGCATAGAGCGAGTAGAAAGTACTAGCCTGGCTGATTACATCAGCGTTACCGTGGCTGCTGCCGAAGAATTTATCGAATACTCGAAAAATGCAGTAAAAAATATTGCTTTAATAGGCTCTGGTAGAATTTCCGACGGAGACTCGATTCTCACTCATTGTAACAGTTCAGCAGCATTATCTGTAATCATAGAGGCTTGGCGAAGTGGGAAGAAAATTCAAGTTTATGCTACCGAAACACGGCCGAAATATCAAGGACATATTACTGTTAGACAGCTTGCTGAAGCTGGGGTGAAGGTAACACTGATTCCGGACTCTGCGGTACGTCTTTTAATGAAGAAGCTCGACAAAGTAATTGTTGGAGCTGATACGGTAGCAGCCAACGGTGCCGTCGTAAATAAGATAGGAACTTCGCAGCTCGCGCTTGCAGCTAAAGAAGCAAATGTAGATTTTTTCGTCGCAGCTGAAACTTACAAATTCAGCCCAGCAACAGTCTTAGGCGAACTCGTTGAAATAGAGGAGAGGCCGGCTGCCGAAGTTATTGATCTTGAGTTCCTGCGGGCACATCCTAACATAAAGGTAAGAAACCCAGCTTTTGATGTAACGCCGCCTGAATATATAGACGCAATAATAACCGAAAGGGGGCTGATTCCGCCGCAAGCTGCATATCTAGTGCTTGTAAAAGAGTACGGGTGGGCTATAACTGATCATTACCTAAAAGCTACAAGCGAAATTAGCGATGAAATCTTGCCCTAGCAATCTTAGTCAAGAGCTCGGCTAAATTATTGCCGAGCTTTTCAGCCCAATCAATATCCTCATTATATCTTAGATTTTCCGTTATTATGCGGGAAGCTATTTCGATTAGTTCTTCTATAGATTTTTCGGTTACATCTATTTGCGCCACTTTGTCGGAGCCAAAATGTTTAACGGAATCTATGTAGCATGTGCCAAGCACCTCGCTTTCAACGTTTTCTGCGATCTTATCGGCGGGGTAGCCCCGCTCAGAAAGCCTTTCATAAAGCTTCCGCGGGTCTAAACGCAACACTATTACTTTCTTTACTTTTTCAGGAGGTATAGCCTCCACCACGTGCGTATCGGCAATTATCTCTTTGTCTGGTTTAAGCCCTGCCAAGTGCTTAGATACTTTTTTAATGTCTATTATGTCTGCTTTTCTCTCCTTATCATATCCTATAACCGCTCCGATCCGCTTAGCCAGCTCACCAATATGAATATAGTTGAAGTTAAGCCGTTTAGCTAGAAGCTTTGCAAGAGTTGTCTTGCCTACTCCCGGCGTTCCAGACACAACAATAATGCTCTTCACAAGAGATGTAATGTTTATTAAGTTAAAGACTTTTTACTTCACATGGCTCAGCGAATAGAGGTAATAACGTGGGAGCAGCTACAGAGAGACATATTCCGGCTCGGCGAGAAGATAGTAGAATCAGGATTTAAGCCTGAAGTTATCGTCGTCATAGCTAGGGGTGGTTGTGTCGTAGGTCGAATCCTCTCTGACATTCTAGGAGTAAAGAAAGTTGCTGGAATTACAATAAAGTTCTATAAAGCTGTGGAAAAGCGGGAAAAAGAGCCTGAAATTTATCAGAGCTTGAATATTGATGTGAAGGGTAAAAGGGTTTTGCTTGTGGACGATATTGTGGACACGGGGAAAACTCTCTCTAAAGCTCTTCAACACGTAAAAGAAAGGCATGCAATAGTTAAAACCGCGACGCCTTACGTCAAGCCTCATACAGAAATGTGGCCAGACTACTATGTCCGCGTTGTGGATAAATGGGTTGTGTTTCCATATGAGTACTTCGAAACGCTTGAAGATCTAGGCCATGATGAGAGCGTTAGGGAAACATTAAATGCGAGCATAGGGATTAAAGATACTGCGAAGCAGGGTGACTAGCATGAGAAAGCCGCTTACCGTTGATGAATTGGAGGAGAGAAAGAGAGAACTCGAAAAAATAATTAAACAACTTAAAGCGGAAGATCAGAAAATCAGAGAAAAATATGAAAAGGCAAAGAAGCTAGAAGATGAACTATACAACAAGTTAATGTCCACCAGAGACGACATTGAACGTGCAAGGCTAGAGCTAAAATACATGAAAGCAAAGGAGTATCACTCAAAGTTTGCGCAAAAACTCGAGGAAGTAGAGAAGAAGCTTCGAGGCGCCATTGCAGAATATGAAGAAGTTAGCCGCATGATTGAATACCTTAAGCCTAAAGGCAGGTTCGTGGAAGAATCAAACAGTTAATATATGATAATAGGGAGATACTACTTCTATAATTTGGCTTTTCTTGCACGCAAAGTAGCGTGCATGTTAAGGAGGGGCTCCGTTGGTGCTATACCTACAGATACGTCTTATGGTGTGGCTGCTGACGCTACCAACCCCTCTGCCGTAGAAAAAGTGTTCAGAGTGAAAAGACGCCCCATGAGTAAACCACTTTCCATATTTGTTCCATCAAAAGAGTTCATTAGAGAGACTTTTGTTGTCGACGAAACGGTTGAAAAAGCCTTAGAGTTGCTGCCGGGAAGGTTTACATTCATTTTAAAACTGAAAAGAAAGAGAGGCTTAGCGAAAGGGGTTGTTACAAGCGATGGGAGCGTCGGTGTTAGGCTGCCAGAGCACTTATTTCCACGCCTTGTTTCGAAGTTTCTCGGTCATCCTGTCACAGCAACTAGCGCAAATATTTCAGGTGAACCTCCTATTTACGATTCTAGAGAATTATTCAGAAAGCTCAAGGGCTTAGATTTTATAGTTGATGCCGGAACGCTGCCATTTGTTGAAGTTTCAACAGTGATTGATTTTACAGTGTATCCTCCACGTATCCTTAGAGAAGGCGCTGTAAAGAGGGAATACATAGAAAAGTTTCTTGGCTTCCGCTTAGAGTAGCCTGTCCTTTTCCTTCTCCCAGTCTTTTAGTATGTCTCTTATTATTCTAGCAACATGCTCCATTAGCGTTATCGGTGCTTCCTCTTTTGGACGCACTTCAAGTTCTACTCTATAATTCTCGCTATACGCGTCCTTTATTATTCTGAGTTCGGCTTCGAGCGTTACTGGCTTCTCTACTTCGTGGGATACCGTGTAGTCGAACGTTACTCTTCTTATCCTTGTGCCATCCGGCCTTTCCTCCTCCTCGTGCTCTTCTATATTTTCGACCTTCTCGACTATTCCATACTTGAGGTCTGAGAGCCTGCCCACAACGAAGGGCTGGAATATCTCTACCTCTACTTCTGATATTCTTTGGGAGAACGTGTAGATCTTTGAAGCCATAGTTGTTGATATGTGTTCGCGCCTCTTCTCTCTTACATGGGCCTCCACTTTTATCCTCTTCTCCTCAGTTGGGGAGAACATGAAGGCAGCGTCCATTGCTGGCTTAAATGCGCCCAATATTGATACGATTACCGAGATAACTATAGCTAGGAACCCCCAGTACCATTCGAGCTTTTCTCTTAGGAGCACATTTTCGGAAATTGCTGTAAGCTGTGCCAGCTTGAACGTAGCCATTCCTAGTACGTAGCCTAGCCCTCCGGATATTAGTCCATAGATTACAGCTTCGGCGAGGAATACCAGCGCTACATGAAGCGGGTTGAACCCGGCGGTAACGAATATGAATATTTCCCTCCTACGCTCTTTGACTATGCTTATCATTGTCGCTAAAACGTTAAAGGCTACAATGAATATTGGCACTAGAAATGCGAATCCCTGCTCTACTATTCCCTGAACCTTAACGCCATACTTCAATATCTTACAGGACTCTCCTTCACAGAACGAGATTATGTAGTCGCCTCCGCGTCTTTCTAACAGATCGTTGGCTAGCGTTTGCACATTTTCCATTCCCAATATGGCTACCGTGTATATTTTGAGAGATTTAGAGAATGGCGAAGCCATCCCCTTCAACACATCCTCTAAAGTAACCCTACTAACAAGTATTATGTCTGAAACATTAAGCTGAGCTTCTTTCGCTGAAGGCTGGGTGACAATGGGCGGTAGGCCGTCGGGGTCTTTTACTGCAGCTATTTCTTCTCCTATAAAGCCTACGACTTTGAGGTTTAGCTTGAACTTCATTTCCGCGCTTTCAAACTTTATAGTTATGTTTTCTCCCGGCCTAATTAAACCAGCAAAGCTTCTCGGTAATAAAGCCTCACCATAGTTGAGCTTAACATACCGGCTAAGTACAGGATCTTTAGGATCAACGCCGGCAATATGATGTACGACTTTTCCTTTAACTATTATTTCCACTGATTTTGATAGATCATCCTGTATCCGCGGGTACAGTATGTAGTGGCGGCTCAATATTTGGTAGTCGGTTAGAGGATTTAGGGGACTCACGGTACCGTTCGTTACTTTTCGTATAGTAATTATCGGGCGTCCGGCTGGATTACTTATAGGCGAGTCTGAAGTTACCTTTACGTACACTGTTGAGAAGGACGCCAGCGTAACTACAGCCCATACAAGAATGGTTATGCTGAATACGGTTATTGACGTGCGGAACTTTTTTAGCTTAGAGAATCGCTTTGCGAGCATGAATGCAGTTGATATAGCAGCCATTGAGGTTATTTTCGCGGGGACCTCTATCTCCTCGAAATATCTTTCAAATAGGTAGAAGAAGGCGAAGATGCCTAGGAACGAAGCTGAAGTAGTGGCTAGGAAGATTTCTTTATTTAGTTTCCACAGAAGCGGGAAGCCAGGGTATAGCTGAGCAAAGAGAAGCACCATCAGGATGTATATGCCGAAAAACGCCATCATCTTCTTTCTATTGTCTTCAAAGAAATAGTAAGCCATAATAGCGGAGAAGAGGGCGAGAAATACTGGTAGGACTATTCCGCCTTCCCAGGCTATGTCGCGTACGAAGTATATTTTCCTCGGTATTATATCCCTCGTGAGTGTGTAAACTTTCTCTAAAAGCGGCACTACTTCGTCTACTCCTTTACCCTCGCTCCAGAGCCGCTGCGCATCATTTACTAGTTTTTCGGCCTCGTGTAGCATGCGGTTTTCCTCGACTAAGTAGAAGCCGAGTGCTTCGTATTCAGCTATTAGGCTTCTAGCGTAGTCTATGTCTCTGCGCTCAGTCTCTATAACGGCTTTTAGGCTAATATGGGTTACATCGACAAGGTAGCCTTCATCTCCTATTTCAAGGGGAGCTTCATAAGACCCCAAGGTTGTTTCGATCTTCTTTAGCAGCCTGTCTCGCTCGTCAAACACCGTGTAAAGGAGCTTAAGCCTTACTGCCTCCTTGTAGGGAACATACGCTTTCTCCATAGAGAAGCCAGATATCTTCGATAGAATATAGGCGTCGTTTGACTGACCATATTCATGCAAATATTCCGGCTTTATCGCTAGTTTCTGCTCTATTGTTTCCGCTTCAACCGTCCCTTCAGCTTCAGAGTAAGGTTGCCCCTCCCTATTTAATACGGTGAGAGTAAAGCGCAGAGGAACTCCACCTATAAATATGGGAGAGCCGGCTATGCGGACTGTGGCTGCGCGCTTCATTTTAACCTCAATTTTCATCGAGTTTACTTTTAACGTGTCAACTTCGGATAGATCTATTTTTACTGGAATATATTCGTCTATTGACGGGGCAACTATATAGACTATATAGCGTGCCCTCGGGTCTATCTGGCCGCTGAATGCTCCGCTCGCATCCGTAATAAAGCGATAGTACCGCTCCATTATTTCGAAGGACAGCTTAGCATAAATATAAAAGTACACGGAAACCCCTTGCAACGGTTCTCCGTCTTCACTGTATATATGTCCACTCACACTGACAGCTTGCGGCTGGGCGTATACCTGCACAGACGCGAATAGCGACCACATTATTACTATTATCACTGCTATTACTAGGGCTTTAATCGGCTTCAACTCTAAGCACCCTACAAGCTCTAAACCATATAGCCTATAACTTGTTTATGAACCTTCTCGCAATAAGCCAGGAACCTACTGCGTTCAGAATATTTATCGCTGAAACTCGCTTATAGGCTTAAACTCGGTGCGTATATTCGTTCTTTCTATAACCAAGGCGAGTCCCTCCGTACCCTCGGGTCGATAGGCATTATGCCATTCCTCTACAATGTAGGCTTTCCCCGCCTCCATGCCGACCTCGCGGATTTTTCCATTTTCTCCAATCACTAAAACTATGTTGCCCCTAATGAGATAGAAAAGCTCGGGCGCGTTGTGCCTCTCTAGAACTTCTATTTCCTTAATGTTTTCGTGCTCTGGCCTGTATAGCCCAGCTTGCCAGAGCCCTTCGTTAAAGAAAACTCGCCACCTCTCCTTCTGCTTAAGCTCGACTACCTTCATACTCAAAAATAGTCGTAGATGCTTGAAAAGTTTAACTATAAGAGTAGGTTACTAACCATGATTCTAATGGCGAAGAGCCTATCCGAGAAGGGAGTATTAGAAGCGCGTTTATCTCCTGAGGAAAAAGCGTTGATTATTTCGGACCTTCACCTAGGTCAGCACTCTAAGAGAGCTTACAGCGAAGTTTCAGAAATGTTACGCCTGCTGAATTACGCTGAAAATTCATCGGAAGAAGATTTTCGAAATATTAAACACATAGTGCTAAACGGAGACATAATAGACTTTTGGCGGGCAAATCTTCGTAACTTAATAGTGGATGGGTACAAGTTTCTCGAAAGAATCTTAAAGATGGAAGCTGAAAAGCTGTATGTTTCAGGAAACCATGATTACTTTACCCTAAACATGAAGATTAAAGGTGAAAACCCGCTATTCCTAGTCCCGCACTTCGTCGTATTAAAAATAAAAGAAAACAACTGTGAAAAAAAGGTAATTGTTATCCACGGACACCAATTTGACCCAACGTTTTCTTGGAGCAAGGGCCTATGGAAAATCTTCACCTATACTTACTCGCTGACTGAGTCTCTCTTCTCTCTGCCGTCGTCTGTGGAGTGGTGGCTGAGCTTCCTCTCGGCGGTTACCGGCGTTGTGCTGTTGTACTCGATAGCCGAGGGAATAATATTCGGCAGCATAAACAGGCTTTTCGCTTTTTATGGCTCTCTAATTCTATTAATGCCCCTTATATTGTTAACGCTAAGAAAGATTCAGGAAATGATATGGTACGTCGCCGTCCCCTCAATAAGCATAATCACGTCGAAACTTCGAAGGAAACGAGGCCTAGTAAATAACAAATACTTTGCAAAGTGGCTACGGGAAGTAGAGAGCAAATTGGGAAAGGTGGATTGCATCGTCTTTGGCCATACACACGAGCCCTTCATGACCAAGCTGGACGAAACCTTAGTAGTAAACTGTGGCTCATGGCTAACAGAGGAGAAAAGGCCAGCCTCAAAAACCTTCGTGCTCATCTCAGGAAACGGTAAGGTCAAGCTGTTTAAATGGCAGGACGCGCCTATACTTATAAGGGAGGAATCGATTTAGTTTTCTTGATCGCATCATGCGCCGGTATATGTTGCTAGCGGTGGTAATAATATTTGCTGTCAGTCTCTTACTGACTGGTCTAGACGTCTCCTCTAGATATCCTTCACCTCCAAAAATTAAGGAAATAAGCGTCTCAGGCCTCGAGAAACTAGACAAAATACACGTCATTCTATATCCTCAAAACAAGGAAGCAAATCTCGAGAAAATTTTAGAACAGATCTATAGCCATACGATCCTCGACGAAAACCTCATAATTGCCGGGGAAGAAAAAGCCATAATCTTTCTTCCCGGCTTAAAACTAAAAAACACATTCAGCTATACTCTGGGGAGAACAATTGCAACCATGCTTGAAGTCGAGAAAACTCAAGAGGGAAGTATAATTATAGTAAGTGGCCTGCGCCCCTACGAGGAAATATATTTGCTCCAAAAAGACGGAGCAAGCTACATTATGACCCCAATAGCTAGAGCAGTATCCCGCGACCAAGTCCTCACTATACGTGGACGCGCAGACAACTGCAAGTTCGTGGAAGTATACGCTTATAGAGCGGCCGAAGACTTCAACGCATCGCTACCTCCAGACCCATACTTATGGCTAAACAACGCCACAGTAATCGGCAACCAATACGAATTAAGAGTTGACCTCTCCTCGGGACCAGCAAGCAGAACCGGACGTCCACTCCTAAGCGAGAACCGCGTACTACTTATATACGGCGTGCCGCTCCTAGCAAACCAGTCGTGGACCTTTATAAGCCTAGAAGAACTTGGAGAAGAAAAGAACGTCACAGTAAATATTGTATGCGCGCCATAAGCCCATTACGTGCGCCTCAACACCTTTCTCTTTCTGACTACTTTTATCCCGCCTATCTCTGTATGAGGATACTGCCCCGCCTCATCCTTCTCCAGAGCCTTCACCATATCCCACACCGTTAGTAAGGCTACAGACACACCCGTCAAAGCCTCCATCTCAACACCAGTCTTACCCTCAGACCTCACCGTAACCCTAGCAATAACCATATTCTCTTTCGGATCAATGTCTACATCAACCCCTGTAATAGGTATCGGATGACACAACGGAATAACCTCCCAGGTACGCTTCACAGCCTGAATAGCAGCAAGCTTCGCCGCCGCCACGACATCTCCCTTAGAAATACGGCGCTCCCTTATAGCCTTGATAGTCTCCCTCTTAAGAACGATAAAGCCTTCAGCAATAGCTTCTCTAAACGCCCTTTCCTTGCCCGTTATGTCGACCATTCTTATTTCGCCTTCGTCCATGTTCACGTCCCTCCATAAAGTACGGTTTCCTTCTTTTTACAGCTTCTACAAGGCTTCTAGCAATACTTTCATCATCGCTAAAATCGATTCGCACCAAATTGTCATTCCTGAGTAGGCAGGGCCTGAAATATCCATCATGAGTAACCCGCAGCTTCGTACACGCTGCGCAGAACCTAGGATTAAACATCGGCTTTACAAGCTCAACAACAAGTCCAGAAGGTAGAACATACTGAGGCCTACTATGAAGCCTTCTAACCCTCACCTCAACGCTAATCTTCTCCAGCTCTGCCGCTAGACCCGCCAAACCAGCATGCAAAGCAGTGAAACGGGGAGAAACCGGAAGAGGCTCATGATACTCTATCACCCTGACAACATCCGCTCCAACCCCCTCAGCGAACTTTATGACATTCCACACCTCGCCCTCGTTTAAACCCCTCAGATAGACAAAGTTTATTTTCACAGGTCTAAGGCCAGCCTCCAAAGCATCCCTTATCCCCGCCACCGCCCGATCAAGCCCATCAACCCCCGTAATTCTCCGATAAGTCTCCCTATCTAAAGAAGGCAGAGAAACGTTGACTCTAGACAGCCCAGCCTCGCGAAGCCGCATTGCAATGCCGGGCAAGTAGTACCCGTTAGTAACCATCGAAACCTCCTCAACACCATCCAGCGAG
>JAPDKD010000028.1 GCA_029258735.1 archaeon
AATACCTGCCTTTAACTTCTACTACCTAAACCACATACGCCCTGACCTCTACATAACAGTCCTCGAAAACGCCCAGACAATAAAGGACAGGCTAGAGCGGGGCAAGTGGCGCGGCAGGCTCACCCTCAAAGACGTCCTAGTATGGCGCGACGAAGAAACCTTCATAACCCAAATGCTCGCCCAATACCAGAGAAAACCCTTCTACATAATATCACGCAACGAGCCCCCCAGTCTCCTTCTAAAAATAATACGCGACGTGGAAAAGCCCAAGCTCGCCGGCCAGCCCCCCAAAGCTCTCCGGGCATACCTAAGCTACCCCATAACCCACGTAATAGGAAACCCCGAGTTCTTCGAGGAGAAGGAAAGAGTAAAGCAGGCGCTGAGGCAGCACGGCCTAGTAATATACGACCCCATAACAATCGAAGAAGCCGACGTCATAATGCTCGCCGAAGAAGCCAAGAGCCAGGGCAAGCAGACCATAACCGTAGAAGCCGACGGAGGCCAAGTAGAAATAAACGTAGAAGAAGTCCTAGAAGCCGCAGACGATATATACGACCAAATAGTAGCCAGAGACTACATGCTCATAGACCAAAGCGACATGATAATAGTCTACTACCCCACCACAGTCGTATCCCCCGGAGTCCTAAACGAAATAAACTACGGCTTCACCCACAACAAAGACGTATACGCCATATTCCCCCACCGAGTAAGCCCCTTCCTAAAATACTACACCACCTGCATATTCAAAAACGTAGAAGAACTCATAGAATACCTAAAAGAATGAAGCTAACTATTAACCGAGCTTAATAATAAAGAACGCTATTGCGTTACTTCTTTAACCTTTTTAGTTCTGCTTCCAGTAGCTCGTTTACAATATCGTCGAATTTTACGCCCCGCCGCTTCGCTAGTTCGGAAACGGCGTCCGCTACACGCCTCCTAAACGCTACAACTCTCTCCACTATGTCTTCTCTCCTAAGCTTCTCCAACGCCTGTTGAATTAGCCAATCAAGGTTGGGTTTCTCTACTCCTCCTTTCCCAGCTGCCGCCAATATCATCCGCGAAACCCTTTCAACCTCCTTCCCGCTCAACCCAGCCTCCACAGCCGCTTTAACGAACCTCCTAGCAAACTCTTCCTCATCCTCAAGCAAACCCTTACGGACCAGCCGCCTAGCAGTCAAGTAGGCAGTTACCACGATCTTCCTAGTTGGCGACCTCCTCCTGCCCGCGCGTTTTTCTGGAGGCCTGCCAGGCCTGCCGGCGGGGATCACCCCCGCCTTCTTCGCGGCCTCCCAAGCTTCCAAGGCTTGCTTAATCTCTCGCGAGGCAAGCCTCAATCTCCTTTCTATTTCATCCTCGCTAAGTCCTAGTTTTCTGAGCTCTTCTACAGCCGCTCCTATCTCCTCAGCCGTTAAAGTACGCGTGTGTATGTTCTCACTAAGACTTATCATTAAAGCCTCCCGGTCGCTTAGCTCCATCACTCTGCAAGGCAAACCCTTAGGAAACAGCCTTCTATAAACTTCAGGCATTTCGCTCTTCAACTTCCTGACGGCCAGGGTCCTAGCCCAGCCGGCAACCACCTTATACTTACCTCCTTCAAGCCTCACAATGGGATAGTTCTGAAGCCCAACTTGCGCAATATTCTCCGCCAACCTCTCTACGTAGAGTTTATCGACTGACCTGCGCACATTCCTAGAACTCTTCTCAAGCTCCTCAGGGTCGAAAAACCTGAGTTCTTCGGACATCTCATAAATAATTAAGGGGAAGAGTATAAAAGCTATAATAAGTATGAGGTAAAAATTACCTTAATGGATGGAAAATGCTCAGAATGGGCAGAAACCACATAGCAGTCCTGATAAAGCTTGCACTGAAAGGCGAGATGCTGTTCACCGAAATCAGAAGGTTGACCCAGGGCCCCTATCATTACACAGAAGGCATACTGCTAGACCTAAAGCAGTGGGGACTAATAGAAGAGCGGAGAAGCGGGAGGAAGAGAATCTTCAAACTCACAGAAAAAGGTAAGGAGATAGCGTCCTTCTATCTACGCTTCGCCTCGCAGACCTAGCATGTGCAAAAATGCACACGTGTGCATGTGCATGCACATGCACACAGCCTTTATCTCTACGCCGCGTAGTAATAATAGAACGAAGAAAAATGAGAAAGGATAAAGTCAAGGCAAAAATAGCGGGACTCGAATTCGAATTTGACCCGCAGGACCTTAAAGCAGCCCTAGAAAAGGTGCTTAAGGAAAATTTAAAACGTGAAAAAGCTCTTTTCTCGCCAAGCGGGCAACAAGGCTCGCACTGACCTCGCTCACCGTCCTTTCCAAGCATAACCTGAGAACGTATAATGCAAGCCTCGCCGAACCTGGCCCCTTAGGCCATCCTACAAGCCTAGCTATTTCCCAAAGAGCTTCTTCCTCCACAGGTAGTCGTCCGCTCGCCGCGCGGGCCTCAAGGATTCTGTATAGCTCCGCAGCGCTATAAGGAGGCATCTCAAGAATGCTGTACTCAAGAAGTTCATACCTAATCGAAGGATGCGCTATGAAGACCACGAGGTGCTTCTCCAAAGCTCTTAACAAAAGCCTCATCTCCCTATTCCTGAACGCTAGGGTAAAGTCATCCAGCACTACCAGCCTCGCCTCCGCTTTGCGTATAGCGTTAAGGGCGTCTCCGAAACGTCTAGCCTTTATCCCTATAGAGAGCGCAATATACCGCGCAATGCTCTGAGCCCGACGCCTCAACGTGCAGTCAACGATGATAGCGTCTGGAAACGCCATTCTAGCTAAAGTTGTCTTACCAACACCCGAAGGCCCTATAACAGCTAAAGTCCCTTCTCGGATTAGCTTCCTAGTTGTCTCAACCTTGCCCTCTCTACACACCAGACTTGGAGGAATCCAACCCGCAGAGAGCACGCTCAGATCGGGCTTCTTTTCGATAATACCTTTAACCATGGATTTCGCCTCACAAAACTCGGCAAATTCGCATCTGAAATTTCTGAATAAGAACTCAACTTTACGGGCGTTCGAGCCCCTTCAAACCTAAATTTTCTCAGCTCCTTCGCTAGCGCCAAAGTGGCTGAAACATTTAACAGTAGTAGCGTGCTCAACAACTGCTCAGCACTCATCTCCTCAGATGCTAAGCAGTCGCTGAGCATTCTGGCGTTGCTCAGCAGCTGCTCAGCTTCAATACCGAGGTTTTTAGCTGCCTTTTCCAGAGATGCTAAGCTTGCGCTGAGCATTGTTACTGAAGGCTTGTGTACGCGCATATGCCCCGCCAAAGCCTTCGGGCTATAGAATACGAATTTTTCATAGTCTTTCCTGCCTTTTCTGATACAAATGGTGCATGCGTAGATTTTCATTCCGCATTTTATGCAGAAGCCCCTGCCCTTCTCATCCAAGATAACTTTCTGCCCGCACTTTGGACATATTATTTCCATCCTAAAATAACATTAAAAATAATTATTATTTATTTTTAGTGCAACTGAAGCTTCACGTCTTATCTGGATTTTTAGTTTTACAATCCTGAAAAGAAAAAGTAGAATAACGCTAGGTTTTTCTTGTTAAAGCCTAAGTCACTGTAGCTTTATCACATTACAACTTTGCTGAAAAAAGCGTCACCAGAATTTCATTAGTCCCCTGTTGTTAGCACGTTAAGAAGAATGGTGCGGCCGCCGGGATTCGAACCCGGGTCTGCGGCGTTTTGCGGATCCCCCGGAAGGGGTCCATGGCTTCGGTGGCCCGGCTGGTTGCCGGGTCTAGGCCGCCATCCTAGTCCAGGCTAGACTACGGCCGCACCAAAACAAAAAACTCGAGGCTGAATTTATTTCTTTCTTCGACAACAATACGCAAAGCCATGCTGCATCATCCTTCTAGCAAGGTTGACGAGCCCGCCAGGCGGTAAACAGAAATACTTGGAAAGTGAATATGAAAGTGATGACAGTCGTAAAAATAATTGAGCTTGTAGGCACCTCTGAAAAGAGCTGGGAGGACGCTGTCAGGCAAGCCGTAAAAGAAGCGGCAAAAACAGTCAGGAACATCGTGGGCGTTCACGTGGTGGGTTTCACAGCTAAAGTAAAAGACGGAGAAATAACCGAGTACCGTGCAAACGTCAAAATAGCTTTCGTAGTAGAACGATAACTCCGTCATAGCTACATAAGGTATATCAGAAAATAAAGTAGATAAACACTTTTTTTATCTGAAAAGTGGGCAAGAGTTAACGAGAGAATAACTAACGCATAAATAGGAATTTTGAGTAAAGTATTCCATTGACTAAATTAATTTTTGAGGGTGGTAATATTTCGGGAGATCGAGTTACAAAATTATGGAAATCTCTAAAAGAATTAAGCGAAGAATACAAGGAGATCCTTGAAAAAGCTTCAAAGAGCAGCCCCGAAAAATTATCCGAATTCATCCAAAAGTTAGCCGAACCGCTGAAAAACAAGCAGATAGTTATAATTAATGGCAGCCACCTATCAATGCTCCTAGACGACTACGGATACTGCGAACTTGAATTCCCGGAATACTGCGTCTCTTGGATGAAGTACATATTCCAGCTAATTAGAGAAAGCGGCCCCCCTCTCAGCCTAGAGGCTAGCCCATCAAGCCTAGAAGAGCTGGCCAGGAGGGGCTACGACGACTTCATCGAGGAAATCCGCGAACTAGCGGAGAAAGGGCTCCTAGAAATAGTAAACGGCACCTACAGCCTACCCTACCTAACCCTAATAGGATACGAGTCGAACATCATGCAATTCGCCGAAGGCCTGAAGATCTTCAAAAAGCTTCTCGGAACTGCTCCCAAAGTCTACCTAGCCACGGAATTCGCGCTACACCCACAACTGCCGCAAATACTGGCAAAGCTAGGCTACGAACTAGCCGTAGCGCGTGCAAGACTAAACGGAACGCCTCCCCAAGTAGACGAGGAAGCAGTCCTCTGGAACGCCCCCGACGGCTCAAGCATCACCGCAATCCCGCAGTACGAAAGCGTCCCAATAGGCGAAAGCTACAGCGGGCGATTCTACCTCCAACTCCCGTCAATGATCAGCAAAGCGGCAAAATCCAAGCTATCGCTAGTAATCTTCGAAAACTACGAAGACGCAATCTACCCCGTAGCCAAGTTCGAATCATTTGCAAAAGCGTGGAAAGAAGGCATACTGCCCGTAGAAATGAGCACGTTCCAGCGAATCCTCGGGAAACTAAAGCCGAGCCAGCGCATGTTCAGGCCCAGCTGGGAAGAGTATAGAATGTACCTGCTCAAGACGCCGCCTGATCTGCTTTTAAAGGGAAAACTAGCCGAACATGCTCTGTTAGCCGCTGAAGCCATTCAAGCCTTCGCAAGCCTGCTCGGAATAGGTATCGACGCTGTCGACAGCCTTGACCACCTATGGCGCCAACTCATGCGCGCGCAACACCACGACGCCTACGTGGTACCATACTGCAAGCAGGGAGACTACATGGGTTCGCGGGCAAAAGTCTATGGCGAATACCAAGGGCCGACGGGAACAATTGACGCCTACACTAAAAGCATGCAACTATTCACTCACGTCGGGGAGGGTAGCCTAGGAATAGTCAGGCGCGCCTTGCTTAGAATCGCGCAGAAATCCCTGCAACTAAAACCAGACAACATCGCGGTATTTAACCCATTAGCGTGGGACGCCGAAGTAAGATTTAGGATCGTCACGGATAGAGAGGATATTCAGTCAATCGAGGGACCCGCAGGAGCAAGACCGATAAAACTAGCCCGCCAGGGAAAACTAACCATAATAGAAGCCCGCTACCCCCTCAAAGCCTTCAGCGCCGCCGCGCTGAAGCTGAGAAGTAAGCCCGCACCAGAACTAGCCAAAGCATCCGGAAACGAGCTAGAAACCTCAAACTTACAAATACAGGCAAGGAAAAGGCAAATAAACATAAGCACGAAAACCGGCGTCCACACGCTAAAAATAGAAGGAGCAGACTTCACCCCGTTAAGCACACAATCACACCGCATATGTGCCGAAGCAAGAGGAAAAGAGTATAAAGCAATCCTCTGGGGCCCTGAAGGCGTTCTAGAGCTTCAGCTGAAAACATCCAGCGACACGGCACTCGAAATAAGCAAGAAAGAAGACAGTGCGGTCTACGCGGACTACCCGTTCGGAGTAGAAAAAATCGAAAAAAGCAGCAACTTCACCTACTACGTCACCATCCAAAGCGAGGAAGGAACGCTCCAAATAGTCTGGCCAAGCGCAATGTACGTCGAAGCTAAAAAGAGTTCAATACGCATACCGCTAAGAGCGGGCGTCCACAGAATATGGATACTCCCCGCAGGCAACAACCCACTCCTCTGGCTAAAGTCGGTGTTCACACTTCTCGTACCCAGCTCAATAGCCATCGCTGGGGCAGAGGGAGAAGGCAGGGAAAACACAGTACAACCCATAAAATTCAGGGGAACAGCGTGCATAACATCAATCAAGCCCTACCGAAAAGGCATCCTACTCCGAGCCGTAAACTACTCGCACAAGCCAGGAGAACTCGACGTAGAAACACCGCTAGGACCATGCGAAGCATCGCTTCTCTCCCCTGACGGAGCAAAAGAAATACGATCCATAAACATGCCAATGCGGCTAAAACCGTGGGAGATCACAACGCTCGGAGTTCATATCCTCAGCAAATCAGGCTAGAAAACTTGACGCAACTAAGAACCTTAACCTTTATTTGATTTTTTGTGCAGCGGGCATGGGGTCACGTAGCTGATGAAAGGCGAGACGCGGAACCAAAAACGTATTACAATAAGCTCCGAAGAGAAATCCTCTGCAGACAAGAAACAATATAGAATTTATCTGGATAAATTCCTCGGCAAGTTTATCCAGCAAATTTATCTGAATAAATCGCAGTGCTGCCGAAAAATATCACCCGGAATAATAATAATAACATTTAATAACAAAAAAGGAATAAAATTCTTTCCGTAATGAAGGCTAAAAGTAAGAAAATAAGGAAATATCAAACATACGAGATCGGTAGAATAGTAAGTATAAAGGGGACAGAACCATACTTCTTTAACATAATCCTAAAACCAGAAACCCTCCTTGAAAGCGGCCCGCTAGCCCAAATATTAGATATCTTTTACATGCACAGGATACCTATCCTACAAATCAAAAGTGCTCCCTCGCGAGATGGAGAGCCAGTAAAAGTCGTAATAACGGCAGACATGAAAGGCAAAGAACAAAAACTGGCTCAAATAGTATCCGAAGTCGCAAAAATAGATGGCGTAACAAGCGTAGAATATGAACCTCCACTATTCAACGGAGTAGCCATAGACATGTGGTCTTACCCCCCGACCTTCCAGGGACAGCGAGTCCTAATCATAAGGAGAGCCATTAGCGAGGAAATGCTTAGAGAAGGCTGGAGGCGCATAGGCCCCGACTTCGCCGCTCTACTATACTACGCCTATTTCCACGGTGCCTTAAACCTGTACCGCGAATACTTCAAAAAAATACCCAGAAAAGAGGATCAAGTAAACCTCGTAAAAGAGCTCTTCAGGCTTCTCGGCTATGGAATAGCAGAAGTATTGAAAGTCACAGAAACAGAGGCAAGAGTCAGAATATACGATAGCTTCGAATGCCGAGCACTAAAAAACGCCGGAGAAGCCAGGGGTGGAATAATAAGAGGAATGATAGCTGGATGGGCCGCGGGATACTGGAACGCTGAATACGGCGAAATAACAATAAGAGAAGTAAAGTGCATAGCAAAAGGAGACCCCTACTGCGAATACATCATAAAAAGACGAAAAACCTAACACGCAAACAAAGCGCTATCCAAGACTAATCATCCTCTGCGGAGAGCGAAGCCAACGCATTGACCATCATGAAAACAAAACTTCGCCAGTCCGCCGCAACTAGCGCAGAAAGCTTGGATAAACTCGGCAAAAATTTTAGCCACTTTATCCAAAGCATGGACAATAGTCGATAACTATCAACCCCGTCTCAATATAAGCAAAATAAAGAATTCTTATTCGACAGGCTCTTTAATCTTCGTAAGGTATGAGCATTCTAAGTAGAGCCAACTGCTTTACGCTGCTAGCTGTGTCAAAAAAAGCAAAGAATCTAATAAAATATTTTTCCTAGCAGAAGCCTAAACCATTTCCGCGTAGAACTCACAGTAGGGGTCTCCCTTCGCTATACATTTAGTCTCTATAAGCCTTATCTCTCTCCCGATCAAGCCGGAGAGCAGCCCGCTTATGTAACCTCTAACCAGCTGGCTCATAGCCTTACCAGAACCCCGAAAAGCGCCGCACTCAACTGAGTCGTACATTTTAACAACAATCTTCGTAGCAAAAGGATCGTACTCCGCTAACTCGACTCTGCCCCATCCAGAAGCCTGAAAAATCTTCAACAATTCTACGAGGAGCCCATACCCGCTTCTCATCCGCGCTAGCATCTGCGAAAGATGCTCTGCCATGTACTTGCCGCCAGAGAACGCTAAATGAAACAAAAACACAGAAGCCGTATCGCCAAACTTCTCATAGAACCCCCTAATCATTTCCTGAATCCCGCCCGCGTGAAGAATTATGCCCCGCACGCCAGGCAAAACATAAAGCGGGAAACCCAGCTCCTCCATCATAAATCCCTTAACAGGCGGCGTCTTTACAACTACCTCGCCGCCCGTAACGCGTTTAAGTTCTCCCCTAATATCCTCGCCCCTCACATCAGAGCTTGTTAGGTCCACGAACGCAAAAACCGAGCACATAATCCCCCTAGGATCGCTACACGCGAAAATACTCACCACATTAGCATTATGTCTCTCAAAAACCTCCAACGCTTTCCTAAGATGTCCGGGCCTATTAGGAACAGTGAAAAAGAACTCGGCAATATCTCTACCTTCAAAATAAGCCATCAACGGCACGTATTTGTCGAACACTACTCCTGCACCACTTCAGCAATTTAGGTAAAATATTTTCAAAATTTAAATTTTTCGGTAAAAAACAAAATAATAATAAGGTTAAAAACTAAAGAAAGATTAATATAACCGTAAACTCTAAAAACGTAACGTTAATAGATATAACACATAAGTAAAAACTAACGGCACAGCTAAACTACAGGTAAACCCAGCATCATGATTGCACAAAAAGCTCGCTAATCAGATCCCCCCGCTCATGCACGAGCCCCACTCAACATGAGGATCCAAGCGATAAGCTAGGCCAGAAACTACGGCAAAAACCGTTCTCTCAAAGTTGCAGCATAAAGCACTAGAATATAACTAAACACATTTTCCTGAACTAGTTACCTCATTCGAACAAATCAGGTACTTCACATCTCCACACACAGTGCGTGACGATATTGAAAGATTAGAAAGCAGGCATAAGGTAACCCTACGCGGCTCATGCCGGCTGCAGCTGGGGCGCCAAAGGATATTCCGGCGAGACAAGGTTCATCTCAATACTCATAGCGCCTGACGCCTAATATCATAACTGATAAATACGCAGACTACCTAGTAGACGTTGCGGTTCACGAATTCCTCCACGTAACAGATTATATACGAAATTTCAAGGGGCAACTTCCTCTACAACCCCGATGAAATGGAGAAGGGGACAAATTATACTAAGGTCATATGATTACTACAAGTGATTCTAAGAAGCTGACCTATCGAGAAAAGGTACTATAATTCAAGGTGCAATTTAGAGTATTTTTCAAACGCTGAAGCCAACGCGTCAATGTTCCTTAAAGGCACATCCGGGTACACACCGGCTGTGAACATTAAGCCGCCCCTCTTCGAACCCAGTTCTAGTATCGTTTCCCTGACGTAAGCATCGATCTCCCTCGGAGTACCCTGATGCCGCCTAACGAAGCCAAAAATCTCCCTATACGCGGGGAACAGCACCTCCCTAAAAACCCTCGGACTGAAAGGCATCCTATCCTGATTTCCGAGGTCATCCCCAAAGTAAATCATGTCTGGCCTGAGTTTCACAGCGCGGCGAACAAGCTCCAAGTAGAAATCCTTCAAAGCCTTCACGAGCTCGAAGAGCTACGGAGGCCTAAAATACAAGTCCCTAAGAAGGTTAACGTAACCCCTAAGGTAGTAAAGCCTTTGAAAGAAGAAGCAGTGCCCTATGCCTATAACCGCGATCCCGCCCATCTCCCTAGCGCGACTAACAGCCTCCTCCACAGCCTCCCAAGGCACGGTGGGAGCCCCCTCCTGCGGTATACCATCGTCGGGATCCGGCATCTGCAGCTCGCTCAGCTTGCCCCAGTCCTCGAGGGGGTGATAAACGACCTGCCCCTGCAAGCCCTCATGCGGAAACCTCCACCTACAGCCCCTAGAGGTCCACGAACTCTTTCCTTATGCGGCTGGCGCCAGGGCTGAAGTTAACACTACCCTCCCTGTAAAAGGGGAACACGAACCTATGCTTCACTACAACCTTCTCTAGATCCCTGCCGTACTTCAGCCAAGTAGCGCGCGGAATAGCAATAACCTCTATAACCCACTCCGGGCAGCAAAACTTAACAGTTCTCAGATAGTTGTCCCGCCACTCCGAAGGCGAAGGAACCCTCGCAAGTAATCTAGCAAGCCAGCAATATAAAAACGCTAAACAAGGGCGCAAAGCCGGATAAGCCTAGAAGTGAGCACCTATGCCGCCGTCCTCTCCTTCTTCCACTCAACGTAGCGCAGCAGGTCTCCGCGAAGCGCTGTCATGAAATCCCTAGCGCAAGCCCTGTGGTTAGCGTCCCACACGCCGCCAGCCGCCCCAGCCCTAACCCTAACAGTCGACCCCCTATCCCGCGGGAGAAACACCCTCACAAGGAAGGAGGCCGCTCTCTCAGACCGAAAATCAACGAGCAAGCGAACTTCGCTAACCCTTCCACCCTCCACAACAGATTCAACCCTAAGGTACCTGGGCCCCCAGCCAACTGAGGGAGGCCTACGAGTAAGAGACTCCAAGTACTCCACGAACAGCCCCTCGTCGCCCGAGATTCTCAGCGGCATCACGGTCTCCGCCGCGTCCTCGAGAAGCCTCACCTCAGACTCCCTTCTCCCCATAACGCGGCTAGGCACAACTCGCGAAGCAGCCTCCCTAGCGGGGATAAGGCTGCCTATAAAGGCAGGCACGACAGCAATGACGACGCTGACCAGGGCAGGACTAAACACGTACTCGTGCACGGACAACGCCCTAACGGGTAAGGCGGAGCGAAGAAACTCGCTGAGAAGATACCCAGCGGTTCCCCCAATAAACCCGTAGCTAGCCCCCTCAACTAGGACCATAGCAGCGATATGGCCGGGACTTGCGCCTAAAGCGCTAAAGGTAGAGTACTCCCTCCTCCGCTCGTGCATCGAGCCGAGAAGAGAGCTGACAACGGTTAGCGAAGATAAAATCAACATCACCGCAACCTCAGGAGCGCCCGCAAACCTCTCAAACTCCCCCATAATCACCAGGCAGCGAGTAGACGCGCCGTCGCCGACACAAGCCCGATAAGACTCGAAGCGATGCGTCCCCACCTGCGCGCCGTCCTTAACCGTAATGTTGCTGGACCAGATATAGCTCATCCTAACAAGCGACTCGGACACGCCCTCAGGGGGAGAACCCTCCAGTATAACCCTGTAAACCGCCGAGCCTTTAGGGGCGGCCCCAAGCGGCACAACTACCATGGGGGCAGAAGCTTCGACAACGGGCACTCCATCTACAAGCGGAGGCGGGGAAGAGTCATCAAACACCGCGGCGACAGTGATATTGCGCCCCGAAACCAGTATAGAGTCGCCCACGGAGACGCCGAGCCTCTCGGCCAGACTCCTGGGGACAGCGGCGCCGGCCAAGCTCGAGCCATTTGTAGCCGCCACAAAGGCTGGAACTCGCGCCCCTCCATGTTCAACGTATCCCTTACCCACCATCAGGAGGTAAACCTTATCAACCCAGCTGAGGCCTGCGAGCCACTTAACTTCGCCCGCCGGCAGGGGCACGTATGACTCGGAGAAGACGACCTGGGTGGTTTGCGAGGACCCGCTAGTAATGTACGTTAAAGTGGACACGTGAAGGCTGACGCTCACGCCCCTAAAGCCCGAGGGAAAGCTCTCGACGTTGACTGAAGTGCTGGCTCCAACAGCTAGGAAAGCCGCTGAAACCGCGGTAACCACAGCCACCGTGGAGAGCGTGAGAACAGCCCTAAGCCTCCTCCGCCTCATGTTCTTAACCGAAAGCCAGAAAAAGTCCGCCAACATCGAGCCCTTAGCGGAGAAGGCAAGCATCAACAAGAAAACAAGCAAGAAGCCAGCAATCAAAACCGACACGAGGACCGCCCTAGGAGGCAGGCTACCCACCACCTGCGGGCTCAAGAAAGCCACGGCCATCTTAGCCCCAGGTATCAAGGCAACTTCGAGAAGTAACAAGCCAACAAACACAGCGAAGCCCATAAATCTGCCACGTTTCTCTACAAGATTCGCCGCAACAGCTGAAACAAAGAAGGAAAAAGCCACTAAAAGCAGAAACTCTACAATACTGTCAGACTTAGCCTGCCCGAGCGAGCCGAGAGCAGCAACAGCCTTGGAAAGCCCCTTCCCCATCAAGTCCAGCCCAACGTCTTCCTTGCCAGCGGCGAGGGCAGCCTCCCCCTCCCTCAGAAGCTGAAGAGCGTAGTACGCGTCCACCAAATACTCCTCAGCGTTAAACCCCATCCTCAACAGAAGCCCCCGCTCCCACTCCAAGTGCTCCTCATAGGCGTCTCTGACGCACCTAGCCGCCACCGCAGCCAAGCTAGAGCCGTTATCTCCCTGCCGCACCCAGCACGTCAAGGAGCGCCTAACCCTAACCCACCCTGACCCGCCGAAAACCCCAAACTTAGAAAGCTCGGCTACAAGCCTGCCCAGCCGAGAAGAAGAATCAACGCGTAGCGGAAGCGGGGCAGAAGCCCCTTCAGGCACAACGGTCAAGAAGCGACCACCCTCCCTCTTAACCCCATAGCGCGACGCGTAGCTGGGAACGTACAAGCCCAAGTAGGGCCCCCTATCTAAGACAACGGCGTAGGCTTTTCTAGCCTCAATCTCTAGATACAGCTCCCCGCCAGATGCGGCAGGCGCGACGCTAAGCTCAGCCAGAAACCCCCTACTTACGGGGTGAAGGACAAGCTGGCCTGCGCCAGCCTCGCCGAAGCCTATCCACGCAGCCTCCTCCGAACCTCTAACCCTCACGGCCGCAAAGCTGCCCTCAAACCTTACGGCGAGAACCCTAAGCTGTCCCCCACCAACGTTTAAGGCGCATTCGCCGCTGCGAAGGAGGCAGGAAGCCTTCCACCTCAGCCCATTCCTGGAAAAAGTAAAATAGACCTGCCCGTTCAGGGCGGCCTCATCCCCCACAACTTTGACGCGTAAAACCCCCTGAGGAGCGGCCACACAGACGCAGCCGCCGAGCATTACGAAGGCCAGAAACAGCGAAACCCACCGCATAAACTTCAACACAACCCAGCCCAAAACAATTTAAACCTTACCCGAAAACCCGCGCCAACCGTGGGAACAGCTAAAGCTACTTCCATTCGGATAAACGGGAAAAATTTATCCCGAGTTTTTATCCCAATCCACACATTCTTGCTCGGCACGCCGCCTAAATTTTCTCAAGCTCTCCCTCGCAGATAAACCTCTTATACCATTTTTCCAGCTGTTTCCTAGAAACTACGTGAAGCTCTACAGGCGCCTCAATGGAGCGGTAAACGTCCACTCTCATCTTGTCCTTAAGGTCAAGCCTCTCCGTAACAACGAGAATATCTATGTCGCTCGCCCCCGTAAACTCTCCACGCGGAACAGAACCAAACACGTAAACCTCTGCGTCAGAGTCGAGCCTCCGCACAATCTCCTTGACTCTGCGAGCTACCTCCCTATAATTCCTAAGCATATCAAGAACCCTAAGCTCATACCGCCTCGACAAGAGGTCTAAACACCTCCACAACAAACCTATAGAGATCCTTAACCTCCCTCTCCTCGTACTCATAAGGCAGATACCTAGACGCAATGTAGGCCTCCTCAAGCCTAGCCACGTAGTGAAGCTTACCTAAATCCTCAACCAAAATCAACACCTTAGGTGCATGCTCTCCAAGCTCTCTAATGAGCCTGCGTAAGGAATGACTGCGCGGATAACTCCCTCTCTTAACGAGCAGCTTATACTTCAACAGGAGCTGACAGTACTGCTCCAAGCAGAAAACAGCTAAATCCCATTCTTTCTCTTCGAGTAGCCTGCTAGAATTCCTCAGAAAAGCTTGGGCACGACGCCTAAGAATCTCGGCTTCCCTAAATGACAACAACGATCCCAATACATAACAAAGCGAATAACTAAAGAACATTACGGCTAAATATGCAGGGAAAAACGGGATAAAATGAGATAAAATTTTATCCCGCTAAACGAGCCATAATCAACGATAACAAGTCTGCCTAGAAGGCTCAACCGCGATCTCGGTCAAGCAGGGAATTCTTTCAAATAATCAATACATATATAACGAACATTTAACAATAGATATTGAATAAAAAATGAAAATTTTTTCCAGGAATAACAAAAGAAGCAGAAGACCCTACGAGGTGGGAAGATTCATACACCTACCCAGCGCCACACCATACTTCTTCGAGATAATCCTAAAGCCCGAAACACTTCAACAGGTAGGCATTCTTTCAAAAATTCTAAGCGTCATAGTAAATGAACTGGCCCCAGTTCTCCAACTAAAAGTCTCAACACCAATACCAGGGCGAGCCATCAGAGTGTTGCTTGCAGTTGACCTGAAAGGCGGAAAACGAGCAGCCGAGAGAATAGTAAAGGCAATAAAAGACGTCCCGGGAGTAGAAGAGGTAGAATACGCCCCGCCGCTGTTCGACGGCGTCGCGCTTGACATGTGGTCCTACCCGCCAACCTTCTCAGGAGACCGAGTAATCTTCATGAGAAAAGGACTCTACGAAAGCATGCTAAAAGAAGGATGGAAACGGCTCGGGGGAAGCTTCGCAGCCCTACTATACTACGCCTATTTCCACGCGGGGCAAGACATATACTCAAAGTTCTACTCCAAGTACAGGCAGGGAAGCGGCAACTCGATAAAGCTGGCCGAAGAACTCTTCAGGCTCTTCGGCTACGGAATCCTCAAATTCACCAAGCTAACGGACAAGGAAGCTCTAGTAAAAGTCTACGACAGCTTCGAATGCAGCATATTCAAGGGCGCAGAAGAGCCCAGAGGAGCCATAGTCAGGGGCCTGCTGGCCGGATGGGCCGCGGGCTACTGGGGCGCAAGCTACGACGAAATACTGGTCAAAGAAGAAAAATGCATAGCCAAAGGAGACCCCTACTGCCAATACCACATTTATAGAATCTAAGCTTGCACCATTAGAAAGATAAAGCAACGACAGCATTCAAACTATTTAGCTCCCATAAAATTCTTCTCTCAGCCTCTACGAAGCTTATAGACCCCTTAACAACGCAACGCTTATCAAATGAACTCATGCACGGGGATAAACTCGGGATAAATTTATCCACACACCTAACAGGGAGCCGTCAACGCAGCATAAATACCGCGAAGAAGAAAATACTCACGGTGAAGCTTTGCAGCTCAAAATAGTCTACATCTACCACGACTGCTTCGCCATAATCAGCGGCGGCCAGGTGCTACTCTTCGACTACCCCGAAAACCTCAGCCCAGAAGCCGAGGAAGCCCTAAGAAACGCGGTGAGGGACAAAAACCTCATAACCCTAACATCTCACTCGCACGCAGACCACTTCACGGAAAAACTCCTAAACCTCGAAGAAGAGGCGCAAGCCTTCACCTGCATAGTCTCAGGCGACGTAGCCCAGAAATCCCCCAAATGCGCCCGCAAATGCCTAGTCATCGAAGAACGCCAGATGTTACGCCTCGATAACTTAGAAGTAAAAGCCTACGGCAGCAGCGACATAGGAGTATCCTACCTCGTAAAAATAGGAGACGCAAAAATATACTTCGCGGGAGACAACGCCGACTGGAGCAGAAGCCAGCTACCCGAGCAAGTAAACCAGCAGATAAGGGAAACCTTCCACAGAGTAATAAGAGAAGCCGCCGAGGAAGCCCCTGTAGACATAGCCTTCGCAACTCTCTGTCAAATATGTCAAAACCTCGGAGGAATAAGCCACGTAATACGCACGCTAAGACCACGCCTAACAGTCCCAATGCATTTAGCAGGCCAAACAGAACTCATAGCCGAGCACCGCAGCAGCCTAGAAAAACTAGGCACAAAAATATTCGCTTACACAAGGCCCGGAGACACCTACACATACACAATCTAGACGCTGAAAATTCGCGCGCAGCCTTCACCGCCGAAATAACAGGCGAACTCCTAATACTAGAGCTATACGTAAACCCCTAAGCTGCCTCGAAGCCGCGGCAACAATCGCTGCAGAATCCTATCCCAAACCCCGTAATACACTTCAAAAAACTAAGCCTAACTAGTGTCTCAAAAGAGATGATGTAGGCAAAACCCTCTTCCCTTCCGAAAAGTCGTATGCACGCGGCGCTCCAAGGGGAGAGGTGGCTCCGCCCGCCTGAGGCCTCGAGGCAAGGCTAAGTTTAAATATCAAGGTATTAAATACTTGAAGGATGAGGAGGATGGGTGAGGGTCAAACACTTTAGAACATATTTTCTCGTCCCATTAGTTCAGTCTTTTAAAAAGCCATCCTCCGAAAAAGTCTATCATTCTTTCGAGGTGCAAATCTATGAAGGAAGTATTGATTAGTGAATGCAATCCGCATAGCGATTGGAGAAAGGCAAGAGACATAATGGACTGGCAGCGGCCTATAGGAGGACCATGGATTTCATCTAGGCCTAGAATCTTATCCGAAGAAAAAAGCTATCGAAATATAGCCATGTATGGAAATAGCTATGTAACAATAATTGGAAAAAGTGGTGAAAATGCCTAAAATATCTATTAAGCTGCCTAGCGGCGAAACTATAGAAGGGAAAGCTGGAGAGAGAATAGTAGACGTTATTCCCGGCAGAACAGGGCTTGTCGCCAAGGTTGGAGGGAAAGTCGTCGACCTCACTTCAAGAATAAAAGAAGAATGGAAGGTTATCGAGGTTTTAGATTTCAACTCTAGAGAAGGCAAGGAGACCTACTGGCATACAACAGCCCATGTTATGGCTCAAGCCGTGAAAAGACTCTTTCCCAACGCTAAACTAGGGATAGGCCCTCCAATAGAAAACGGATTTTACTACGACTTTGATTTAGGAGGCTACACGTTTACCGAGGAGGATATCGCGAAAATCGAAAATGAAATGAACGAAATAATCAAAGAAGACATTCCCATCGAACGCATAGAAATGAGCAAAGAAAACGCCTACCAGTTATTCAAGAAAAGAGGAGAAACGTATAAGCTAGAATTACTGTCCGAGATGCCGGAGGAAACAGTTACAATATACAGGCAGGGCGAGTTCGTCGATCTATGTAGAGGCCCTCACCTACCCTCTACCGGCTACATTAAAGCGTTCAAATTAACCTCAACCTCCTCAGCTTACTGGAGAGGAGACGAAAAGAACCCCGTAATGCAGCGCGTCTACGGCATTTCATTCCCAAGCAGAGACATGCTCAAGAAGTACCTAAAAATGCTCGAAGAGGCAAGGAAAAGAGACCACAGAATCCTGGGCCCAAAACTGGATTTATTCTCCATGCCCAGCGAGGTTATAGGCCCCGGCTTAGCGCTATGGCACCCCAAAGGCGCATTAGCCAGGAAAATAATAGAGGACTTTCTAAGAGACATACATTTAAGAAACGGGTATCAGCTTGTCTACACGCCACATATAGCTTACGGGACTTTATGGGAAATTTCAGGTCACCTCAGCTACTATAGAAACTACATGTATACCTTTGAGAAAGAAGGCGCACTCCACGTCGTAAAGCCAATGAACTGCCCCTTCCACATTCTAATCTATAAATCAAAGACTAGGAGCTACAGAGACCTGCCAATAAGGTATTTTGAGCTAGGGACTGTCTATAGATACGAGAAATCCGGCACATTACATGGATTGATGAGAGCGAGAGGGTTCACCCAGGACGACGCCCACATATTCTGCACGGAAGAGCAGCTAGAAGACGAGATAATAGGCGTAATCAACTTGATGGAGCACATACTTTCAGCTTTCGGCTTTAAGAATTATGAAGTAGAGCTATCCACCTGGGACCCCGAACACCCCGAAGAATACATGGGCTCGCCTGAGATCTGGGAACACGCCCAAAATTCGCTGGCCAAAGCCCTTGAAAAGAAAAATTACGAGTTCGAGGAAATGCCGGGAGAAGCGGCTTTCTACGGCCCAAAAATAGACGTCAAATTAGTGGACTCGTTAGGAAGAAAATGGCAGTGCACCACGATACAAGTAGATTTCAACCTACCCGAGAAATTCAACATAACATACGTCGATAAAGACGGAAAGGAAAAAAGAGTCGTTATGATACACAGAGCGCTCCTGGGCTCAATAGAGAGATTCTTCGGCATACTTATAGAGCACCATAACGGCGAGCTACCTCTCTGGATTGCGCCAGTACAGGTTAGAGTAATCCCCGTCAGCGACAAATACCTAAAATACGCGCTAGCAGTATACGAAAAGCTAAGCGCCGCCGGCGTAAGAGCCGAAATAGAAACAACCTCAACAACCCTAGCGTACAAGATTAGACAGAGCGAGGTTGAAAGAATACCCTACGTTGTCGTCGTAGGCAAAAGAGAAGAAGAAAACCACACAGTCTCCGTCAGGAGGAGAGGGAAAAAAGGAACAGAGACTGTCTCACTCGAAGAGTTCATAGATAGGATAGTTGAAGAAGGAAAAATCCCCCTTTAATTTTTAACCCCCATAACTACGGTTTCTTTCTCGCTCTAGTAATACCTAAACGACAAATGGCACAGAAATAAAACGGGAATAGCCCTCCGTCTCGGCTAAACTTCTGCCAAAGCTAGCACCCGCAGCCACCCCAAGGCATACACATGAGATAAATATCTAGATGGCAACCATAACCCTGAAGCCATGATAACAAGCCTAACCTGGATAATCACCGCAAAATGCAACCTAGACTGCAAGCACTGCTACGTAAAGCCCAGGCTACTCGGCAAGCCGGAGCTAACACTCCAGCAGAAGGTCCGGATCGCGGAGGAAGCCACCCAGCTAGGAATAAGGCACGCAGCCATAACCGGCGGAGAACCCCTAATCCACCCACACTTCCCCGCCATAGCACAGATCCTGCAGGAACACGGCGTAAACATATACGTATCCACAAACGCCACCGCCATAACGCCGCAAATAGCAAGGCTGCTAGCAAAGCTAGAAGCCCACGCCACCGCCAGCCTAGACGGACCCGACAAGCAAACCCACGAACAACTACGCGGCCCCGGAACATGGAGCAAAGCCATAGAAGGCATAAAGCTCCTAAAAGCAGAAGGCGTACCAGTCACACCGGTAATGGCTGTACATCGCCAAAACTACCACAAAACAGGCCAATACATAGAGTTAGCCCACAGGCTGGGACTACCCAGAGTAGCCCTAATCCCAGTCATCCCTGCAGGTCGCGCGAGAGAGGCAAGGCTAGCCCCAACCCCCAGCCAGTTCGCCCAAGCCGTAAAACGTGCCGCAGAAAAGGCACGAGAACTAGCAGTACACGTAACCTTCTGGTGCGCTCCCTTCACCCCCACCATAGTCAAAAACAAGTACACCACAACCTGGTCATGCAGGCAGACAAACGCCGCAGACCTAGACCCAGCAGGAAAAATACTCCTATGCGACACCCTAGACATAGAACTAGCAGACGCATCCACAGGCCTACAAAAAGCCCTACAACAATACCAGAACCACCCACTAGTAAAAGCGGTCAGAAACCCCCATCCACTACCCCAGCCATGCAAGGAATGCCCCATAGCAGACACGTGCAAGGCAGGGTGCTTCGCAAGAGCATACCTACAAACAGGCAAGCTAACAGCGCCAGACCCACTATGCCCCCGAACCCAGCAAATCGGTGCAGTTGTAGACTAGGTCTCTCATCACATCATGTAAATAACTCGAAACCATGGAAAAAGCTAAGCTACTCGCTTCGAATATTCTCCCTTATCGAGTTTCGCTAGCACAAAGTCTCTCACTTTCTCTGCAATTTTTCTATCCAGCTTCTCCTTAGTCACAATGGGAATATCCGAATCCCCTCTAAACCCCTAACCCTTGAACCAAACAAAATAACCCTCTACGACACCATACTTCTCGGCGACCTTTAAAACAGCCTCCTAATCCTCTTATAGGCATCCATCCCTACCATCATACCTCCAAACGCTTATAAAAGCGCCAACTCGCCTATTTAGCCCTAATAGGGCTGGATTTATTTTTTCTTAGAGAGTGAGTTATAGGTTATTCCTCCCTTGAACAGCTCGTGCTCTTCGACTTCCCTATCAAACCAGGGATTGATCAGCTTGGCGAATATACCCATGTCGTAATTCTTAACCACTACTCCTTCCATGCTGCGCGCTGCGGATGAAAAAGCGGACCTGCCCTCCGCGCACTCGGCCAGCTCTCTAATAACGCGTTTCAAATCGATTTTGCTGCGGCATCTGGCACTTAAGGTCCTTACAAGGGGCGGCGCTACAAGCCCGAGGACTTTAATAACTTTCAGTTTCTCCTCGAAGCCAAGAAAACCTCCCTTAAAGCTATCATATACGTCGAATATCACGGCCCAGTCGGGCAGCAAGTCGTAGTAGACGGTGTGTTTCACCCTCAACCACTCTCCATATAAAACGTAGTGCTCCGGTAACTCGATCAAGCTCGCGTAGTGCGCGTAAACCCAATTCCAGATGCCGTCGTAAGCGGGCGGCTCATGCCTATCAACGATGTTCCCGCCCCGCGAGTAAACTAAAATCTCTCCATTCTCCTTAACTATGGAGAATTGGGAGCCGTCCAGCTTCTCCTCCACGTACACCAATCCATTAAATAACTCTGCCAGCTCTTTCCACCCCAAGTAACGCTTGCCCCTATGCCTATAACCGCTCGGGTGTGGAATCCTGTATATTCGCGGGTACTTTAAATGCATTCTAAACGCCGCCGTCTTTTTTAGAGAGTTCAAACTATTTCTATTTAACTCACTCATATAACACAGAAGCTGCAAACTAGGCGCCTCACCTTTTGCGCTCAAAAGAGGAAAAGGCCGACCATTTAACATGCACAGCTAAAAGTATCCCCCAAGTTCACTTCAATACCCTACCCAAACATAACTCTAAGCCGGATCGGCTAAAACCCTTAGAAAGAACCTTAGGATCTCAACACGATATCCGAGCACTACTCCTTCAAACTGGTGTGCAAATTTGCACACGTGTGCATGTGCATGCACATGCACACCAACAAGAAAAACCCTGACGCGACAATAACAACGTGGAAACATGACCGCCCCGCAGGAGGAACTAACGAGGCTAGCCCGCAAGCTAAAACCTGCGGCGACACGGGAGATAATGCTGCCCCGCCTAGTAGCACAGGCCCCGCCAACGC
>JAPDKD010000086.1 GCA_029258735.1 archaeon
AAGAAAAGAAGAAGTTAGCTGAAAAGTGGAGAACCATGCTAAAAAGTATCGAAAACATCGAATTGCCTCGCGACTTGGATTTTATCAGAAAGGCCCTTATTGTAGGGCTGAAAAGACTTGAAGGCAAGGACGATCCCGCAGACTACATTCTCCTAGCCGACATATACGAGGAACTATGGCTTGAAGAGCGGAAACCTCACGGACTAGAGAAAATTATACAAAGATTCTGGGGATCTGCCGGAAGAAAAAGATATGGAATATTATAAATCTTTACAAACAAGTTTGCACATTTTTTGAGCAAAAACTTCTTAATAAAGAGAAAACAGAAGACTAGTACTAGGCGGTGATTATTGAAAATAACGCACAAACTTGCAGCTGCCTTGGTTATGATGTTCATCTTATTAATAGTTCTTAATCTTCAAAGCACAGAAGCACAAACCTTGATTGTTTGGACGGATAAATATATCTACGAGCAAGGAGAGACTGTTACAATATTTCTATTATCGGAGCCGAACTCAACAATAAGGCTCATACTCTTAAATCCAGACAACATAACGCTCTGGAGCCTAGCAGTAGAGACAAACGCCTCCGGCAAAGCGGAGCTAACCTACAATCTCCCGCCTGACGCGGCTCCAGGCTACTACAACTTAACGGCATTTCTAGGCGTGCTCAACTCCTCCACATCGTTCAAGGTAATTGAAAAAGTAGCGATAATAGACGCCGAAGTAAGCGTCGAACCTCCAGTAGGCAAAGCTTATCCCGGACAAACAGTGGAATTAAACATCACCGTAAAAAATACGGGAAACGTAGCTGAAACAGCCTGCCTAACAGCCAACCTGACAAGTCTCCCGCTAAGAGGGGAATCCTGTACAACTCTTTTACCCAACGAGTCAAAAAGCCTAATTGTCGGGATAAACATACCACTAAACGCAAGCCCCAGAAAATACCATATAAACATCTATCTACACCTCGCAGAGGTACATGGCGAAAAGGAATCTTCACGCAAAATAGCCTCATACCCGCTAATAATACCGGAAACAAACGTAAACGTAACCTTCAACTTCCGTTTACCTTCAGGAGTTCCGTTGGAGGGCAAGGTTTTCTTAGATGGCAAGCCCGTAGGTTCAACGAACGCAGTGGGCAGTCTCTCACTTAGGCTTGTGGGAAACCTATTCTACAACATTAAATTCGAAAAAGACATTGAAGAAGCATCTATATCCTATCAAAAGAGGATGTGGATAGGGCTCGCAGAACAACAAACAATAAACATTACCGTAAAGCCGAGCAAAGCCTGCTTAACAGCAAAACTAGTCGCCGAACCAGCGCAGGTAGAGCAGGGACAAATATTCGAAATACTCTCGCGCTACGCAATCGCGCCCAAGGAAAGTCGAACAAACTACACCGTCTATCTACAGGCCGAATGGCTAAGCGAATCCATACGACTAGACAAAGGCTCAATCAAAAATATCGTAGTAAAAACCGTAGACTACAGCTTAAACGCGCCAGAAAAGCCAGGAATATACGCCATAAAGCTCCTAATAGAAGCAGACGGCGAAACATGTTACAGTGCCATAAACGTGCAAGTACTCCGCAGCAGAGAAGGCTGCCTACAAATACACGTTTTTTACCTAGACGGAAAACCAGCATCCAACTCTATAATAACGATAGGCGAATACACGGCAGTAACGGGGGCAAACGGCTCGCTAACAATATGCGGGCTAAAGGAAGGAAACCACAAGGTTACTGTAAAAGACTCCTCCGGGGAATACCGGGGAGAAGGCACATTTCACGTAAAAGCCTTCAAAACGAAAACAGTGTCAATATACCTGAAGCCGACCGGTCCATGCATAAAAATAGTAGATACAAAGTTGCCAGAAACCCCGACACGATACACAGACTGGAGCATCACAGCAGAACTAATCTTTAGGCGATGCGGCATCAACCCACCCCTAGACACTACCCTAAGAGTGGGAAGCTACAACGCCACAACAACCCTCGAAAACCTAACCTACGATACTAAGATCGCAGTGAAATTCGTGGTTCCATACTGGGACACTCTCACCTTCACCCCTGGAGAGGAATACAACGTTTACATCAAGATAAAAGAGCCGCAAGAAGCTCTAAAGGAGGTGCAAATAGGATCAATAAAGGTTCAGGACGAAATTGGCCCAATACTGGCATCCTCATTCAGCCACGGAGACTCGACCACCTTCGCCTTATACCTTCTAGTAGCCTTCGACATCACAGGGCTAGCGTTGCTCCTCCTATTCTACGGCGAAAAAGGGCACATACCATACCTAAATATCTTGTTTACTCCGTACAAGAAAGCAGAGAAAACAGTGAAGCCAATAATTTTAGCCGCAGCCGCCATAATAATTTTCTACGGAATAGTGCAAGCACTAAATGCCCTAATAAACAACGAATGGTTCCTACAATTTTCAACATACACTCCCTTAAACATAGCTGCGCTTTTCGTGATAGCTCTAGGTGAATCACATGGACTAGCAAAGTTCATAACGCCAACGCTGAAAAGAGGAGCTGAACTCCTAAGATCACTTAAGCGAAGAACACAGCAGAAAAAGAGTAAATAACTCCGACAGTTAATATCTTGATGCAAATTACAACCTTAGCCGAGGAGCCCGGCTGGGAAAAAGAGCTTCAAGCATTTCTCAACCTCTCCCTCGCTAAAGACTTCTTCACAGAACACATGTTTAACAGAATAATGAAACAAGACCCCAACATGGACGCCCGCTTCGTATATCTAGCAATAAACGGAGACCAGCTTATAGGGGCGCTTATAGGAGTTAGAAGAACGAAAGCGCCAGAAGAGCTAGTAGAACTGCAAAAAGAAGTCGGCTGGATAAAAGCGCTCGCAGTTCACCCCGAGAAAAAAGGCCTAAAAATTGCGGACGAACTCCTAAAGGCATATGAAGATGCCCTGCTTAAAGAGGGAAGAAAATTTGTAAGAGTCTCAGACTTCGCTAGCTGGCACGTAACCGCCGGGCTGGACATAAGCTACGAGCACTTGCTAGAAGCATATTACAGGAACGGCTACGCGAAAGCAGGTCAAGCCGTAGACTACGAGATAGACTTAGCGGGCTTCCAAATACCCGCCTACGTTAAGCGATATGAGAAGAAACTGCTGAAAAACGGCTTCAAAATATACAGGCCGGCCTTAGAAGAGGAGGAGGAAGTCGCAGCTTGGGTGAAAAAAGTCTTCTCGCCATTCTGGGCGTACGAGGCTAGCATGGCCTTCCGAAACCCGGAGCCCACAATTTGGATAGCCAAGAAGGACGAAGAAATAGCAGGATTCTCAGTCTACAGCGCACTGGAGCCTGAGTGGTTCGGCCCCATAGGAGTAGACCCCGAAAAGCGGGGCAAGGGGCTGGGAACAGTGTTGCTCTATAAGTCGCTTCTCTTCATGAGGCTTCTAGGAGAAAGGCTGATAGTGATACCCTGGACAGAGCACCTATTCTTCTACACGCAACTATCCAGAACAGTCGGAATAAGACACTACTTAATACTCTCCAAGAACCTCAAACCCTGAGGCTGGTCGGTGTAGCGCTGTGGTAAACGCTATCTATGCAGCTATAACTCTCCTCCTACCTATACTGCTAATGGGGCTATTAAAGCTCGACCTCGCATTAACAGCGCTTTTAACGCTCGGATGGACGTTGGTAGCAGTCGCAGCAGCACAGCCTCCTCAAAACATAGCTGAAATAATGTTGCCCGGCTTAAAAACAGGCCTAGAAATAGTCTTGCTAGTTTTTGCAGCGAAGGTTTTCTACGAGGTATACGAAGAAGGTGGATACAAAACGCAACTAGAAAAAGCCATAAAAAGAGAGAAAGGAAGCGCTGTAACATTAGCGCTCGCGGTCTACTTCTCAGCCTTCTTAGAAACAGTATCTGGCTTCGGCGTACCAGTGGCGGTTGTCGCGCCAATGCTGGTCGGACTAGAAGTAGACCCGCTCATTGCCGTAACTGTGACAATGATGGGGCATTCCTGGGGTGTGCCCTTCGCAAGCATGGGAGTTCCAACCCTTGTTCTAGTCGAGCTAACAGGGCAGCCAGCAAACCCCATCTTCACATATACAGCATGGCTAATGACGCCGCCGCTCCTAATAATCGCCGCCATAGCAGCTAAAAAACTAGAAGCCCCACGCAAAACGCTCACTGCCGCCCTAGCATTAGCACCAGCTCTTTCGGTAACAGCATTAGCGGGACCCGTGGCTGGCACCACCGCTGCGTTAATTGGCTTTACTGGGTTACTGCTCCAAGAAAAGATGAGCGTCAAAGAAGTATTCAAAAACCTAGCCCCATATCTTCTACTTAGCACCCTACTCTTGACAGTAAGCGTATTAGGGCTCAGCGGCCTAATAGTCTCAAGCATCTGCATGCTCTCCCTCGGAGTACTGTACGGGGCCAAAAGTGGACTGGCAAAAATGCTCGCAAAATCCTTGGCAGGTCTTCCGAGAACAGCTATAACTATAATATTATTCACCGTTGTGGCGAGTCTCGCAGGTGGCTCAGGCCTTATGACAAGCTTGGCAAAGGTTCTAGCCGAAATAGCCGGCCCCTTCTATGCTCTGGCAATACCCATCGTAGGAGTAATAGGGACATATATTACGGGAAGCAATACGGCGAGCAATATAATCTTCTCAGTCCTGCAGGCATCCTATGCACAGCTTGCAGGCTTAGACCCAGCAATTATACTTGCCCTGCAGAACGTGGGAGGGGGGCTGGGAAGCATGATATCGCCAGCAAAGATAGCTGTGGGAACATCAACAACGCATGCGAAAAATATCGAGCCAAAAGTCTTCAGGGAAGCCCTGAAAATAATCTGGATAACAATTCTGCCGTTAATACTTGTATCTGCTTACATCGCTAGTCGCTAACGTGTGCATTTTTGCACACGTGTGCATGTGCATGCACATGCACACCTAAAATATCTAGAAGAGGCGCGGAATTTTCTCGGTGAGAAGTATGGCATCTGACTTGGAGGAGCTCAGGGGAATAGGAAAGGTAACCGCAGCCAGGTTACAGGATGCGGGTATAACCAGCGCCTACCACCTAGCAATAATGAATCCCGAGGAGCTGGAAGAAATGGCGGGGATAGACCCGGCCAGAGCGTCCCGAATAATAACGGAGGCTAGGCGGGTCCTTAAAATGACAACTGAGCCAGTCAACGCTCTTGAATACGAGGAAATAATAAAAGAAAACCCACGCCTAACAACGGGCGTAATGGCGATAGACGAGCTTCTAGGCGGCGGGTTAGAGCCTGGAGCGATTTATGAGCTAGCTGGCGAGTACGGGGCGGGGAAGACTCAGCTATGCCACCAGCTCTCCGTAACAGTTCAAACATTTGACGAGCAGCTCAGAGGCAAAGCACTGTACATAGACACGGAAGGAACCTTCAGCCCACAGCGAATAAGGGCAATAGCCCCACGCTTTGGAATTGAGCCCGAAAAAGCCCTCAAAAACATCTACGTAGCACGCGTAGAAACCGTCGTAGCCTTAGAAGAGGCAGTAAGAGAAGCCGCGCCGAGGCTGCTTGAAAACGACTCGATACGCCTGATAATTATAGACAGCGTTATAGCTCTATATAGGGCTCAGTTCAAGGGGCTTGAATGGCTCGCCAGGAGACAGCAAAGACTAAACTACGTCCTAGACTGGCTTAAGAGGCTGGGAAGGGCCTACAGCCCCCTATACCTCGTAATCACAAACCAAGTATTAACAGAGATGACCCCCACTAAGCCAGGAGCGGCTTTAAGAATACCTGCAGGAGGCAACATAATAGCTCACGCGTCTACTCATCGCCTCCTACTGAGGAAAGCCGGAGAAAAGCACATAATAAGAGTGCTAGACAGCCCATATCTCCCATATAAGGCACAGGCAGAATTCAAGGTAACCTCTGAGGGAGTCGAAGACGCCTAAAATCAGCATTATAGACCTCATAGATAGGGCACTCGACCTATACGAAGAAGCCAGAGCGTCAAAACAAGCCTACACAGTTACCCAGATAGCTCGTAGAAGCACTAAGGGTAAAGGTCGAGGTGCCGCAACAGGACGGAGATATCACAGGCGCATACCCATGCTGGACCCCTACGCAGCTGCCTACGAGCCAGTCTGGGCTTCGCCGCTGCCGCTAGCTTGGCGGTTTAGATTTGGTTGGCTATACGGCGTCGTGGATCAAGTAATCTTTGAAGAGGGCTCGTTAAAAGCAGTGATAGAATACAAAAGCTACTATAATGTCAATAAAATGGAAATAACGCAGGCAAGCCTGTACGGGCTATTAGCATCACTAGTATTCGCCACAAGGCCGAAAGTGTATGTAAAAGCATTAAAGAAGATTCTGGAAGTAAAGGATTGGGAAATTTGGGCATTAAAGTCGCTACGAAGGCTTAGGAGACCATAATAAATGCTTTCTCATCGAGCACCTGGTTAAAACTCGCTTAGCCAGCGTTGGCGCTTGACTAAGAGAACAGCCGCAATATGCGTGCAGATCTCGGCCTTCCTCTTATATCCCCACTGCCTGTAATAGCAGTCGCACATGTACTTGCCGCTCTCGCTAAGCCAGACATTATATAGGGGATGGTTATCGCCGAACTCGCGTATACCCGCTACAACCCAATGCCTATCGCCTACCTTGCGGACACTAACAAGGGATCTCACAATCGCGCGGAAAAACCAAGACTCGCTCTTAGAGGGAAACTGCCCTCTTAACCTTTTAAACGCCTCACAAAGACTACCATAACCCTCCGGGCAAACTCCTTTAACTATATTCCTAGCTATGCGCTTAGCTTCCGCAAATTCAACCATCGCTAAATAATATCACAGTTGCGTCAAATTAAAAGCTATTATTGCTTTCAGAAGCAAGTATAATTTAAACCCCGCAGAAAATCTAGGTGATGCATAAAACTATTTTGGCGATCGCACTAATTATAGCTCTCCTAACAGCCTTCCTAATATTCCTATATATTAAAAGCGGAACAAAATCGCCGGCTAAACCCCGCATAGTCAAAGTAGAAATACCAAAGAAATCCGAAGTATACGCGCCAATCGAAATAAACTGCACTATAGAGGCACAGATATCGAACCCATTCGACTACAGCGAAACAAGGCTCATAGCATACCTCGTCAGCCCAAGCGGAAAACAATACATAGTATACGGCTTCTACACGCAAGACTACAAAAGAGAAAAAACCAGCAAAGGCAAAGAAAAACTCACCCCTATAGGAGACCCATACTGGAAAGTAAGGTTCACACCCACAGAGCATGGGGAATGGAGCATAAAGCTAAAATTCGAAACACAGAGAGGCGAAGACAGCTGGGGACCCACAACCATAGCTGTTAACCCCTCCAACCGCACAGGCTTCGTGAGGCTAAAACCAGGCAAAAACTTCTTCTACATCGAAGGCAAAGGCTACACCTTCCTAATAGGGCACAACATCGCTTGGTATGGAGAAGGCGGAACCTACGACTACGACAAATACTTCGAAGCGCTAAGCCAGAACGGCGGAAACCTAGCCCGCATATGGATGGCGCCCTGGGCCTTTGCAATAGAATGGGACAAGCTCCTACACTATGATTTAGAGGAGGCCTGGAAGCTCGACTACGTCTTCAAGCTAGCGGAGAAGAAGGACATATACCTGGTACTCTGCCTTGTAAACCACGGACAGTTCAGCACCTACGCTAACCCCGAATGGGATAAAAATCCATACAACGCCAGGAGAGGAGGACCCCTCCAAAGGCCCGAAGAATTCTTCACAAACGAGGAGGCAAAAAAGCTCTTCAAAAACAGGCTCACCTACATCGTCGCAAGATGGGGCTACAGCACAAACCTCCTAGCCTGGGAGCTGTTCAACGAAGTAGACCTCACAGACAATTACGACTCCACCCGCATAGCCCAGTGGCACAAAGAAATGGCATACTACATACGGCAAATAGACCCCTACAAGCACCTCATAACAACGAGCTTCGCAGACCCCCACAAAGACGACGAAGTGTGGAAGCTGCCCGAAATAGACTTCACCACCGTGCACATCTACAACCTAAAAGACTTCGGGCTCTTTCTACCAGCCATAGTAGAGGACAGACTAAAGAAGTACAGCAAGCCAGTAATAATAGAAGAGTTCGCCTCCGACTGGAGATGGTGGAATGAGCCATACTACCTAAAAGACGACATAGGCGTAGAACTCCATAACGGCATCTGGGCGACTTTAATGTCAGGAGCTGCCTCCACCGCAATGCTCTGGTGGTGGGACACCTACATTCACCCAAGAAACCTCTACTGGCACTACAAGGTGCTGGCAGATGCAATAAAAGACTTCAACTTCACAAACTACCACAAAATACTAGTAGAAGTTAAGATTCAAAACGAAGAGCCTGCTAACATAACAATATACCCCATGCTAGGCTGGGTAAAGCCCACCGAAAACACTTTCATAGTTGACTATGAAAACGGCGCAATAAAAAATCTCGGCCAGTTCCCCCGATTCATACAGGGACAGAGCCACCCAGAACTCAGAAACAACCCAGTCATCAAAGCCCATTTCCCAAAAGGAGGAAGCTTCTCAGTAAAAATAAACTCAGTATCAGCGGCGGGAGCCAAGCTACAATTACTCCTAGACGGAATAGTAGCAAAGGAAATAGACCTACCAGATATAGACGGAAAATATGATCCGGACGCCAACGAATACGGAATTGAAATATCGGTAAAAATACCCCCTGGTATACACGAGATAAAACTCGATAATATTGGCGCTGACTGGCTAACAATAGACTATGTCAGGCTTGATGGGGCTGTCTCTATAAAATCTCTAATAAAAGCTATGGGGATATATGACGGCAAAAAAGCTGTCATTTGGGTGAGAAACAAAGCTTTTAACTGGTATAATTATATTAACAATTTTTCACTAAAATGCGTTAAATTTACATTGAAAGTAAAAATAGAGCCAGAAAATTATAAAATTATTAATACAAATTCTTGGTCAAATACTAGGAAAGAAGTTTTACTTTATGTAAAAAATGACTTGGAGCTAAACGTCACAGTTGGAAGAACAATAATATTTTTAATATCTAAGATCTAAGCGTCATTGCGTAATTTAACGTTAATAAAACATATATTTTATACAAATTTTACAAAATTTGTATAAAATTTGTAAAAAATTTAATTTTATAAAGAAGATTTTTAAACAATTATATAAAATTAATGTATTGAGTTAAATTTTCTTGTCTCATTTATTGAAATTTTTTTGAAAGATACATATATATGTCTAGAAGGAAAATTTTAACCGTTATGGAATTATTTAGCGAAAAAAGTGGTAAAAAATTTAAGCCCTACGAAATTGGTAGGTATATATCTTTGCCTTCTTCTCACCCATATTTTTTTGAAGTAACCACTAGCCCGGAAACATTGAAAAAAAGCGGTATACTAGCTCAGATACTTGATGTATTTAGAAATGAAAATATACCTATTCTTCAGCTAAAGGTATCTACTGTAAGCCCAAATAATCCGATTAGAATACTAATAGTAGCGGACATACAAACTAAACAAATAGTTGAAAAATTAGCATCTAACATCATGCAAGTACCTGGAGTAGAAAGCGTCGAGTATACTCCGCCCCTATTTGATGGTGTAGCGATAGATGTCTGGTCCTTTCCACCCATTTTTCAGGGACAGAGGATTATTTTCTTTAGGAAGTCATTGCTTGAAGGTATGCTAAAAGAGGGTTGGAGACGAATGGGCGAAGATTTTGCAGTTCTTCTTTACTATGCGTACTTTCATGGGGCTCTTAAAACATATAAAAACTTTTATGTAAAAATTGGGGCAAAAAAGGAAAATATAGTAAGGCTTACAGAAGAGCTTTTCAGAATGTTCGGATATGGGATCTTAGAAATCGTGTCCCTAAAAGAAAAGGAGGCAATAGCCAGGGTATATGATAGTTTTGAATGCAGCATCTTTCAAGGGGTCAACCAGTCTCGAGGCGCTATTGTAAGAGGTTTAATAGCTGGCTGGATAGCTGGCTACTGGAATGCAAAATACGATGATATATTTGTAAAAGAGACAAAATGCATAGCAAAGGGAGACCCATACTGTGAATACCGCATATGGCGTAAAAAATAGTGTTTTTACCTTACAATATCTTTTCCTTCATTTACGAATTATTCGGTTTAGAGAGTAAAGTAGTGATTAGGATGCTTAACGAGAAGGACACGAACTTCACTCTAATTATATATAAATAATTTAACGATATTAATTAGACAGATGATGCGTAAACAGTCGGCTGAATGATGATGTACCCGAAGTAAGCTGATAATTATGGTGCCGTAAAGTTTTTAATGCCAAATCAAAGGAAATTTTGCTTGGGCAATATTGCAGGTATCAGAAAAAGACGTCGAAGAAATAATTTCGACGTTTAAAATAAGAGTTAACGATGTAAATGATGGCTTCACGGCAAGTAAAGAACTAAAAGTATACCCTGTTAGAACTCTGTCACGTCCCGGCATAGAGGTTTATATATTAGACTCTCTAGAAGCAAGAGCCTTGGCCTGTTTTCCTCATATAGTTGGCGAAACGTTTATTCGACTTAATAGAAAGTTATCGACAAAAGCAGCTGAAGCCATCGTCAACGTTGCAGGGTTAGAAGAATGGGTAGGCTATGTAGTGCATGTGCATGTATTGAGGGCTGGTAGCGGCTACATGATAAGTGAAGGCTTAAAGCACGAGCTAGGGCGGGTGACCGATGTTTATATAAGACCTTTATATACGGAGAATAGAAAAAGCATAGAGATTACATATTCGGATTTTTCTCGGATGCCGAAAAACGCTGGCTTAGCTGTTATTATACCTGATACGGTAGCTACAGGCTTAACTTTAATAAAGGTTCTTAATAAATTCGCTGAAGAAGCCAGGAAAGTAGGTAGCTGGATAGATACGTTAGTTATATACGGCTTTATCGCTGACTACGGGCTCGAAAGGGTCGCAAAAGAAGCTAAGAGGCTAAAGACGAGCATTACCTACTTTTTCGCTCTCGAAGATGTAGCGGCACTGGCCGGAAACTATTACGATATGGTACTTTATGGCCCCGATACTAGCCAAGAAGCTTTTAAGCCTCTCGGAGCAATAACGCACCACGAGATTCTCCGGGAATGCATAAACTACTATGTGCCAGGGCTTGACCAGCCAGGCGACTGGTCTAACAGGCAACCCGTACTCTTCAACGGAAATACATGGGAAAAAGTAGACCTTCTGCAACATTTGTCAAAGTCACGAGAGACTATAGAAACTATATTGCAAAGATACTCAAGGGATACATGGTTCAAGAAGTGGCATAAGCGTATATGCGAAGCACAAATAAAGGCCATTAAAGCTCTAGAAGAAAGATATAGATAAAGCATTGCTAAAAGTATAATAGTGGAGATGTTCGAATGAAAGTTGCTTACGTTAGCTTTTTCATAGCATTTATCTTGCTCGCTATACTTTTTATAGCTTGGGCGTACATGAAAGAAGGCACAGAGAATAGGATAAGAACAATCTATATTGGAGATCCTCTAACTTTCCTCCCATGGAAAGGATCCGGAACAAGGAGCTATATGCTAGAATATGTTCCGTTGAGTTGTGACGGAACATGTCTGCTAGCTAGAACATGGACTTTCATGCCATCTGGAGAATGCGGAGAACAAAGCTCCATCAAGATTGAGACAGTTAACGGAGAAATTCAGATGGTTGGAAAACCCTACCACAGCGGCTCGTATTGTTACAATGGTGCATTCCTAATTATTTCTGAAAAACCCGTAAAGCTGCTCTGGAGAAATATCGAAGTACATCCAGAAGGCCAGCCACAGGGAGAGGTTAAAGAAGGAGAAGACCTTATTATAATAAAGCTAAACGTAGCCGTGAGTACTGAAGGCTGGAAAGAGCCAATAGCAGGAATAAAAATCAAAGAAATAAGAGAGAACCCGTACATAGCTTTAATTCAAACCCAACCTTCAATCACTCTCCGCATATCATACGGCACAGACTCTTTCACAATTCAGACAAGCAACCTCGAGAAACAAATCCTACTTGTCTTCTCGGAGGGGAAAGTTACCCTAGAAAAGGCCTAACACATATGCACACGCTACTACACTACCACATAACGCACAAAGCTCTCTCAGAATTTGACGCGCTGATATCGTTTTTAGCCGATTTACCGCCAGCAAAGGGACCCCTTCACAGACAACTCTGGAGACACGTAAACGATGACTGGCAGGAAAAAATATCAGAATTGCTGCTACAGTTAAATATCCCGAGAAAATACTGGCCGGGCGTTTATGCTCACATATTTCAAGATTACCTGTGGTTCAAAAATATACGTCGCCACTATTTTAACCGTAACTCCATAGATTTCCACAGATGCATAGAAATACGGTGGACACTACATTATTTTCGCGCAAAAAAGATCGACGCTGCATCAATGCTTTCAAGTATTAAAGAGTCCGAATCAGAAGCTATAATCTTCCTCAACCTATTCGATGAAACAGACCTTTCTAGAGTAAACTCTATAATACATAAAATCTTTGAACCCTTTCTTCAAGGTAAATATAGAGCTAGATGCGTCGCGGGCTCTGAGAAAGGCAAACTTCAGAAAATACTTAGGTTAATAGATGAAGCTTTTAACGAAGAAGAGTTTATTGAGGGCTCTAGGTCCTTCGCGACGCCCTAAATTTCTCCGAAAAACCACCAATAAGCCTAAGTCCTCTAACGCTCTCAAAGAACACTTCCTCAAGCCTAGTCTTATATATTTCAGCTATTTCCTTTGCAGCCTTACGTGTAACACTAAAAAAGTTAGCCAAATAGCAAGAGAAGGAACCGCAAAAATAAAGGAAAAAAGAGAAAACTTATTTTTCACGTTTCTCAATATCTTCATCCTTCTCTATCCTGATTGCTGGAAGAGACTTAATGTTTGAAAGAAGGGATAATTTCCCCTCTATAAACTGCTTCGTAAGGTCCGCAGCAGTCTTCTCGTCTACACCGGTCTCTACCAGGCTCTTGTAAAAGCTTGCAGCGTCCTTTCCAAGCTTCTCCCCGCTTAGCGCGTCCATTATCATGTCAATAAGCTCCTTAATTTGAGGCATAATTTCCGGAATGAAGTCCTTAATAACGCCTAAAACTTCCCTAAGTTCTTCAGCTTCACTTTTCTTCTCTTCATTCTCTGCCATTACCTTCACAAAGTTTTCCTTCTTTGCTCACTCCCATATTTTTTAACGGCAGAAGTGAACAACGCTATTCTTCATCCTCCTTTAATTTAACCATTTTTCTTCCGACCCTTCCTATACACTTTCACAAATCCCAGCTCCTCAAGCCTAGCAACTCTTTGAGCAATTATTCTACGCGACGCCTTACCCCGCAAACACCTAAGTTCCCCTCTCCAAGTCAGAGATGCTCTGAGCCTCCTTAACCGCTATAACCTCTAAAATAGCCTGCGTAATCTCATCTTTTATTCTGCCCTTCCTGAGCAGCTTGTCTACTCTTGCCAACTTTAAAGCGGAAGAAGGAATGTTCACCATGCCGGCTCCTAGCTTCAAAAGCTTTAGCGCGAGAGCGACTGCCTCAACCTCATCTACCATTTACATCTCGCTGAGCATCATCTCTAGCCTATCCACTCTCTCAATAAGCCTCAAAAGTAAAGCCTTAACCTCCTCAAGCTCCCCCCGACAAGCCAAGTACCTATAAACCCAAAACTACATATTTCTTTAGGAAAAAATAAAGCCAGCCCGCATATGATGGAACGCTACCCTATAGTAAACAGCGGCGAGATAAAAGGATACATAAGGACATTTCCCGACTTCCTAGAACTAATAATAGGCCCAGTAGGACGACTACTATCCCTCAGCCCCCGCGGAGCACACAAACTAAAGGCAAGTCCAGCAGAAATACGTGCATGGTACGAGCCCAGCTTCAATATACCCGGATACACCTGCCCCTCAGTAGAGGACTATCTAGACCTGCTGTACCGTTCGCTGAAGGGCAAACTGGAAGGAAAGGTACTGGTCGACATGAGCGGCGGCAAAGACAGCACAGCGTCGGCGATACTCCTCTCTAAGCTAGCCGAAAAACTCCCCATAAGCCTAGTCGGAGTACACATACACATGCCATACCTGGAGCCAGAAGCAAACATAGACTCTGCGGAGAAAATAGCGGAAAAGCTGGGAATACGCCTAATAGTCACAGAACCGCCCCGCTCGAAAATGCGCTACTACTTAGAAAGACTCGGGCTACCAAGCCGAGGAAGAAGGTGGTGCACCTACCTAAAAACGAGAGCGCTACGCGAAGTCAAAAAGCGTGTAAAGGCAAAATACGAGGCAAAAGGAGACAGAATTGCTGAAGCAGGCAAAAGGCTAAGAAAGCTTCACTTCATGCTCAAAAACAGGCTTTTCACGCAGGGCACAGTAATAAATGTAGTCTATCCGCTCTCGTTACTCGACATAGTAAGACTTGTAAGGTCCGAAAAACTAATACATGAACTATACGTGGCGGGCATGCCCAGAGTATCCTGCACCTATTGCCCTTACAAAAGCCTTTACGAACTCTACGCGGAGCCCACGCGCGGTCTCGATACAGCATACATTGAGCACGTATTGAATAGGCAATATCACAAATACTATTCACCGATAGCACGATGGGAAGAATTCCAGAAATATCATTTATGGCGTTTCGACCCATCAGCTTCAAAACTTTTACATGCCATTCTGTCTGCATCAGCCAGCCAGCCTTTGAAAGTAAAGTTCCAAGAGATCGCCGAAACGATGAAGAGCATTTGGACAGAAAAGCTACCAAAGAACTATTTTATGTGCAATATTAACTGCATAGAAAAACTTGTCGAAGAAAAAATCAAAACATGGGAATATGTAAAAGTAAAGAAGGATAATTGAAAAAGTTTTCTCACTAAAAGCTTACCTTGCTAAGATAAATAAGTATAATTGTTTCAAACATACCTTTAACAGAAAAATGTTAAACACGCTCCTTTCGTTAGCATGAAATTCTTGGCCAAAAATCTATTCTAGTAAATTTCTAATTTAAAAATTTAGCTATATTTAACTTTTTAAAAAATTATATAAATGAAGAAATAGGAGTAATTTATTTTTTTAAGAATAGTAAGATTTAAATATATAGACAAAGAATATATTTGGTTTAATTAATGCGTACAAAAAAATTAGGAAAGCTAGACACTGCTGTAGTGGGAGAGCTTCAAGTAGTACTTCCTCCATTATCTTCGCGATCAGTTTACGCTATTTACAGAAAAGCGCTGCGCACAGGAAAGTACTGGAAGCTACTCCCAGAGGAAAGAGCTATACTGAGACTAGCTAAAAACCTAAACAAAATAATATCCCCTCTACTAAGAGAAGCTATATACAAAATTCTGGTCAAAATTTGGCCAGAAAAAGCAAGATATTATATCGCAGTACACGAGGGAATAAAGGCTCTGAAAAAAAGGGCCGAATTAGCTGCTAAGCTCGAATGGATAAAACTCAAGGAGGTACTATCAAAGTGGCGCGAAAACAGGGAATACGTACTACAGGTAGGCTTCTCTGCCTTAAACACAAGTCCCTTTTATAGAGGTGAAATGTAGCTGCAGAAAAAACAAACCCAGACAGTAATACACGGAGAAAACATCAACGATAAGATAGTAATAGTCATCCCCACACTAAATGAAGAAGAAGCAATAGGACCAGTAATAGAGGAACTACTTAGGTTCGGCTACACGAACATTCTCGTAGTCGATGGTCACAGCCAAGACAGAACAGTAGAAATAGTGAAAGAAAAAGGCGTGAAAGTAGTCCGCCAAAAGGGAAAAGGAAAAACAGACGCAATAAAAACAGCTCTAAACCACGTAGACCAAGAATACATGTTGCTTATGGACGGAGACTACACCTACCCGCCCATCCGCATAAAAGACCTATACCTAAAAGCCTTCCAAGAAAACGCAACACACGTAATCGGAGCAAGAACCGTAGATAGAAAAAACATACCCCTAATCAATAGAATAGGAAACTACGTTTTAACAAAGACCTTCAACGTTCTATTCAACACTAACCTAAGAGACCTATGCTCGGGAATGTACCTAATAAAGACAAGCGAAGCAAGGCAAATACTCTACGAAACAAAGGGGTTCAGCATAGAAGCAGAATTAGCTGCGCATACTGCCTCGAGCGCGCGTAAAATAGCGGATCATCCAATAGAGTACAGGGAAAGAATAGGAAAAACAAAGCTAAGCAGAATACACGGTCTCCATATATTCCGAGATCTCTTCCTCTTAGCATGGTACTATCACCCAGCATTCTTCATCTTTGCCTCATCATCACTTGCACTGATACCGGCATCGATAATTCTATCATGGGTAGCCATAGAGCTATTATTATTCGGCGTTAAGCATCCAGTGTGGGCCATAATTGGGGTGACAATCTTCGGAGTGGGCGCGCTAGCGCTACTGCTGGCAATAATGGCTCTATACCTCAAAAGATTAGAACGAAGACTACATGCAAAAATACACCAACTACACATATTCAAATAAACAAGCCACTACGGAACGCAACGAAATGTGGGTGCTATACCCCGAACTAAAGGGCATAGACGAAGTACTAGACGATGACTTGAGAATAGCCACGGTAGGCTTAGGAAAGATGGGCCTGCTTCACAGTGCGATATTAAACATGCTGAAACCGGGCATAGTAAAAGCAATAGTGGATAAAAGCTACTTAGTGACTTTTGGAGGGTCCAGGCTCATAAGGAATGTAAAGTTCTGCAGAGACATCAGCAAAATGATCCATGAGGTAGAGCCCGACATTGTATACATAACTACTCCCACCAGGTCCCACTATCCGATAGCTTCACAACTAATAGAAAAGCAGGTACTCAACTTATTTCTCGAAAAGCCGCCAACCGACAACTCGATAAAAGCATCTAGCCTATTACGGAAATGCGGCAGCAACCATAAGCTGATGGTGGGACTGCAGAAGAGATACTCCGCAACCTTTAGACATGCGAAAAAACTTGTCGAAGAAAAAATGCTAGGCAAAATATCATCCGTGGAAGCGTACATAAAGTCAAACGATGTAGCTGCGCCTACTAACAGGTTTGATAGATTAGGTAAAGGAGTCCTCTTAGATCTCGGAGTACACCTAGTAGACTTAATACAGTGGATTTTCAACGTAGAAAAAGTCGAAAAAGCAGCAATGCGGAAAATATACACCAACGTCGACGACCACTTTCAAGCATCGCTTAAGCTCGCATCGGGAGCAGAAGCATTGATCGAAGTTTCTTGGTCAGACGTTAGCCGCAGACTACCAGAAACATGTATGAAAATATGCGGCGAAAAGGGAATAATAGAAGTATCTGAAGACTATCTAAAACTAGACCTGCCAGGAAGCACTAAAACAGCTAGGTACAGGCCTCACTATTACCAAGGGATACCGCAGGTCAACCTAGCTGACCCGGAATATACTCTGGAGAACATGCATTTCCTACACAGCATACACTACGCTAAGCAGCCGCTAACAAGCCTGCAAAACACTCTTAAAACAATGAAGATCATAGACGAACTCTACGAAAAGGCGAGAAAAACCCATTGATTAAAGACTTCCTGCTCGGAGACAACCCCTTCATCGGGGTAAGCCACCTAGCCCAAGAAAAAGCCAGAGAAGAAGCAAAAGTAAGCACAGTGAAAAACAAAATAAAAGTCCTCAAGGCGGCTCTTAACTCAGGCGCAACTGGCTACACGTTCTCAACGCACGATTCAAACCTCGAACTTCTAGCGGCGATAAAGAAGGAAGAAAACCTCCATATCGAAGACTTGAATTACTACATTTTAGTCCCATACGCGCAGTCCTACATAAGGCAGGCGAACAAGGCAGGAGCACCAGCTCTAATCCAAAAAATCATAGCCGAAATAGCGAAACACCCCTCAAGGCTTATACACGCATTAAAAGGAGCCATATTGGTCGATCCTAAGATATTCGCGTCCCTATTCGTCGAAATGAACCTATCCCCCTACATGAAAATCCTACCTCCAAAAAAGGTGAAGGCGGTCCTACTACATGAAGTGCTAACAGAGCTCATAGTATCCTTCGACCTAATAGACCTTCTCAAACACATAGATCACCACGTACATAACAGGCTTAATCTAAGCTTTGGGATAGAGACGCGCAACATAGGACAAGTGTATAACTGGCTAAGAAAGAACAACTACTTCCCCGAATACATAATGACCCCCCTAAACCCCCTAGGCTACCAAACGGCTCCCAGCAAGACACAAGCCGAAAAAGCTGTAAAAGAAGCTGGCAATCGTTCAAAAATTATAGCGATAAATATCTTAGCCTCAGGAGCAGTCAGCCTCGAAGACGCGTTAAAATATATGCAAAACATGAAGAACAGCCTCTACGCCGTTGCTGTAGGAACATCTAAACCATGGAGAGCAAAAGAAAATTTCGCCAAAATAACCAACGCCCTAAGACGGTGCTAAAACATGATAAACGCGTTATTCATCTGCAGAGAGTACCCGCCCTTCGAGGTGGGAGGCGTCGCCAGACACGCCTACTACTTGGTAAATCACCTAAGAAGTAAAGGAGTAAAAGTTCACGTATTCTCGTTCGGAGACCCAGAACGCTCCGACGAGTCTGTAACGTTTGTAAAGCCGAAAAGCTCAATCATAGAGAAAGACAAAACAAGCATCTTAAGGGACGCTAGAATACCTCTCGAAATTGTGGGTTTCGCAGGCAAAGCAGAAAAAATGTTAAATGAAGGAGGCTACGACATAGCGCACGTTCAGGAGCCGTACGTGGGAGGCTTAGTAAGGTACAAGAACAAAATAACGACAATACACGACACCAGCTACGGTGAACTAAAGGCTATCATGCGCCACCCCCTCAACGCTCAAAACGTGAAGAGAGCACTTTTCTACGCGGCCGTGGGATTCCCGATGGAGATTGCAAGCATCGCATCTAGCAAGTTCATAATAGCTCCCTCAGACGAGGTGGCCGAAGAACTGCTGAAAGTATATAGAGTGCCTCCGAGAAGCCTCAAAGTAATTTGGAACGGACTGGAAGAAGAAATCTACGATAAAACTGATATAAGCCGCATGGACGCCCGCGGAAAATTGGATCTACCCCTCAATAAAGTAATAGTCTTCGCTACATCTCAGCACGTTGCAAGGAAAAGGCTAGACGTACTCATCGAAGCTGCCAAAATAATGAATGAAGACGGAGCCGAAAACATCAAAATAATCATCGGAGGAGCCGGACCACTAACATCCTTCCTCAAGAAGAAGGCAAATGACTACGGCCTTAATGACGTGATAGTATTTGCTGGCTGGATTCCCATGAAAAAGCTGCCCCTTTACTACAGAGCAGCAGACATTTTCGTCATGACGTCCGAGTATGAGGCAGGACCTATGACCCTACTCGAAGCCGCAATAAACGGCGCCGGGTTAATATCTAGCGACATAGGGGGCTTTGCCTCGCTACTAACAGACGGAACGCACGCCTTAAAGATACGGGTAGGAGATCCTGAGCAACTAGCCGAAAGCATGAGAATGCTGGGCGAGGATAAAACTCTAAGGCAAAGGCTTGGTTACGAGGCCAGGAATTTCGCGAAGAAATTCTCTTGGAGCAAGATCGCAGAAGAAACTAAAGGACTCTACGAGGAGACGCTAAATAATGGATAGACTAGAAATAGTGCAAGTAACACACACCTATCCGCCTTACGTGGGCGGCCTTTCCCACGTTACAGAAAACCTTTCGAAGAAATTAGCAAAAATGGGTCACGAAGTCACCGTGGTAACACTCAACGTAGACGGCAATCTTCCGAGAAAAGAGGAAGTAGACGGAGTAAAGGTTAAGCGATTTAAAGGGTATGCCCCCTTTCAAGCATACTTTTGCCCCTCGCTCAGTACGATAAAGTATCTAAGACGAGTCAAAGCAGACGTAATACACGTACACAACATTGGCGCCTTACTGGTACCGGCCACATGGTGGGCAATAAAAGACAGGCTGCAGAACCTAACGTACGTAGTTAGTCCGCATCACCACAGAGCTGGAAGTAAGTGGCACACAAAGCTTCTATGGAAACCATATAAACCAATAGCAACTAAAACCATTAAGGCGGCACATGCCGTTCATGCAGTTTCTAATCACGAGTCTAAACTCATACAGAAAGACTTCGGCGTTAAGCCAGTAATGATACCGAACGGAATAGCCGAAGACGTCTTAAAGTGCAGATGGAGAAAACCAAGTGGCAAGACGGTAATCACGTATGCAGGTAGACTGGAAAAGTACAAGCGCGTACACAAGATACTTGAAGCCGCAGCTATGATAAAGAGCGTTAAAAGCGAAATAACGGTCAGAGTTATAGGTCAGGGGTCCGCTGAGAAGCAACTCTTAAACCTAGCTAAAAGTCTAGGCATAAAAATCGAACATCACAAATTTCTGCCAAGAAACGAATATCTAAAGCTTCTCTCAGAAAGCACGTGCTTCGTAAACATATCAAAGTACGAAGCGTTCAGCATAGTGACTGCAGAAGCTCTAAGCATTGGAATGCCAGCAGTAGTCGCGAAACCCTGGGGCTTTCACTTCGTAGAAGCAGGGAGCGTCAAATTAGTAGACGGAAAATCAGCAAGAGAAGTTGCTATAGCTATAGAAAAGGCTATAAAAATTTCTAGTTCAAGTCGGCGATTTGGCGTTAACGCTTTTCTTTCATGGGATGAAGCGGCCAAGCAAATAGTGACTAAAATATATGGTAAGTAGTTGGTTAAAATGCTCAGCATTGCTGTTTTAACTCCAGCATTAAACGAGGAACGTTTCATAGTTAAAATGCTTAGAAGCTTAGCCATACAAACCATAAAGCCTAAAATAGTACTCATAGGCGATAACGAATCCGCCGACGCGACGGCCTCAGTCGCTGAAAAAACGCTTTCCACATACAACTTAGCTCACAAGATAATTAGGGTAAAGCGCCAACCAAAGCTCGGTAAGCTCAACATAAACAATGTCTACTACGAGCTTACCCGGGCATTGAACACCTCAATGTCTGACATAGACTATGTTTCAACGATAGAGGCTGATGTGGTCTTAGAACCCGAGTACTTCGAAAAAATAATGAAAGTGTTCGCGGAAAACTCCGAACTGGGTATTGCGGGCGGATGGCTTGAACCGCTAGGTTTAATGAAAAGCGCTTTCCCCCTAAAGGGCACTAACGTAAACCTTTGGGGATGCAACAGAATATATAGAGCTTCATGTTGGCTAGAGCTAACGCTAGAAACCGACATAAGAGACCTGCCAATGTGGGACACAGACCAGGTAATCATGGCTCTCGCTAAAAACTATCAGGTGCAAAGAATACCCTGGGCAAGATCGCGTACCTTAAGGCTTGATA
>JAPDKD010000137.1 GCA_029258735.1 archaeon
CAAAACACCCAGCGCACTGGTATAACGAGAAGGGCCGAATATTCGTATTTTCAAGCGAAAAAAAGACTGTGATAATACGAAAAATAGCGAAAATGCTTAAAAAATTATGATTTGCCGTGCTCCTTAAAAAACTTAGAAACTTCTTCAGAAACTATTTTGTAGACTTTTCGCCCATCTATTCTTCCTCGAAGTTTACTCATAGCTCTGCCCATAATGAAGTTGATGGCTTTCTTTTCATTCATAGATAAGAGTTTTTCGCTGCTACTGTTGATAACCTCGTTTACTATGCGCCTGGCTTCATCCTCTGATAAGCTTTTTAGTCCAATTCGCTCAATAATATCTGTCACGCTTTCTTCAGGTTGCTTTAACATTTCCCTAAGAACTTCGGGGACAGCTTCCTTAGATAACGTGCCCGCCTCTACAGCCCTAAATAACTCCCAAAGTTTAGATTGGGACAGGGACTCTGTGTCAAGCCCCTCTCTTCTAAGCTCTACTAGCGTATTAGTCAACGTTGAAGCAATTAATACAGGCGGCACTTTAACTTCGCGGACTAGAGCTTCAAATACTTGTAAAAACTTCGAGTCAAGAATTTTTTCGGCTAATTCACGGCTGAGCCCATATTCCTCGACGAATCTTTTCAGCTTCTTTTCAGGCGTCTCAGGAAGTTTCGCTCTCAAAGTTTCTAGTAGCTTGTCGTCAATCCTTATGGGTCTAATATCGGTTTCAGGATACATGCGGGCTCTGCCGGGCATGGGGCGGAGAAACTTTGTAGTTCCGTCGTCGTTTGCGCCGCGGGTCTCCTCGGGTACGCCTCTTAGAGCCACTTTTATGCGGTCTACTACAGCTTTTAACGCGTTTCTGCAATCTTCTGCTGGTCCAAAGGCTAGAATAAACGCGTCGCGCTCATTCATATTAAGCCTACGTCTCACTTTTTCGACTTCTTCTTCGCTTATGCCGTATGCGGGGAGTTCGTCGCTGTGAAATATGCCGCGTAGCCCTGACCAGAATCGAACGTAATCTGCAAGCTCTGTACCAAATCGCCTGCCGGGCTGTAGTTCGCATCCTATTAAGCCTGCAAAGCCAGGAACCTTTACTGCTAACCCTATTCCCTCGCTCTTAAGCGCTCTGCTGACTATTTTAGACTTTGAATTTGCGAAAATATCTGTAACATCTATAAACGAGTACGAGATATCATCTTCCTTTACTCCTCTTTTCTCAAGTTCTTTCTTCAGCTCGAGAAGCCTTAGCTGTCGCAGAGCTTCATATTCGACGATTTTTGGAAGTAGCTCAAGCTTTTGTACGCCCTTAATCTCTACCCGCGCTCCGCCTTTTATAGAAATATTTAGGTCTTGCCTAATTGTTCCGAGCCCCCGCTTAACCTTGCCAGTTATGCGAAGCAAGCGTCCTATGTATCTAGCAACCTCGTAGGCTTCGTCAGGCGTGTTGATGACTGGTGCTGTTGCTATTTCTATTAAAGGTATGCCCAACCTATCTAGGCGATAAACAACTACGCGGCCCCCCTCTTTTTCTCCTATCTTTCTTGCGGCGTCTTCTTCTAAACATATGGTCTGAATAGGTACCTTTTTCCCGTTAACTTCGATGCATCCGTTTATTGATATCAGCGCGGTTCTTTGAAAGCCGGTAGTGTTAGAGCCGTCTATTACTATTTTCCTCATGACGTGTATTTCGTCTACGGGTTTCGCGTTGAGGAGAAGCGATATTTCAAGAGCGATTTGAAGAGCTTCTCGGTTAAGGTCATGGGGAGGCTCTTCGTCCATTTCGACCAAGCAAACGTTGTCCTCGTAGCCTTCGTATAGGTAGGTTCTGCCTTTCTTAAATTCGAAAAGTGCTGCTGGGTCTATCTCTCCTATTTCGCTTCGCGTGGGTCTAAGTCTTCTCTTGAACGTGAATTCGGGGTCTTCGTGCCTGATCTCGGGCGGGCACTTGCAGAACAGCTTTGTTGATGTGTCGAGCATTTGGTGAAGCTCTAAACCGCATTTTAAACCTATCTCCTTATAATTAATCATGTAGAGTCACCTCCATACGGGTGGATAGAACCTTTCCTCGCTTCTCGGATTAATTTCGTAAACATAATTTGTAAGCATCATTTTATACGCGCTTTCAATGTCGTCGGCTCTCTTTAAGACCCAACTAAGCTTTACAAATGCTGTTTCAGGAAGCATATCTTCGCCAGGTAATGCTCCCGCCTTTATTAGCTCTACACCTCTCCGGTAAACGTTGAGATTGACGCGGCCCCACATGCACTGCGATGTTATGACTATCGGTATACCATCTTTTACCATTTTCCTGATAGGTTCGACGAGTTTTTCGGATACGTGTCCGAGTCCTGTAGCCTCGATAACTATGCCTTTGTATCCCTCTTCGTGTAGAAATTCGAGTATTTCTGGATGCATTCCGGGATAAAATTTTATTAGCGCAACTTTCTCTTCGAATCCTCCTAGCAGCTGTGGCTCTTCTTCGCTTCTTTTAAGGTATCTGCTGGTTAGGAGCTTGATTCTTTGTTGAGGGCGGATCAGGGCTAGAGGTATGTCGTTTACGCTTCGAAAAGCGTCTCGTCTGCTGGTGTGCATTTTGCGGACCTTTACGCCTCTATGGGCGAGGCAGTAGTCATCGCTGGTGCATCCGTGCATCACTACAACTGATTCGCCGAAGGGAGCCTCTATCGCAGTCTTCACGGCACATATGACGTTTAGGGCTGTATCGCTGGAGGGTCTATCGGAGGAGCGCTGTGAGCCTACAAATATTACTGGACCGGGAAGGTTTCTGACTGCGAAGGCTATTGCAGCTGCTGTGTAGCCCATAGTGTCCGTGCCGTGTGCTACGATTATTCCTGCGGGGGCTTCTTTTCTATATATTTCATATATTCTTTTAGCGAGTTCGTCCCACCTTTTTGGCGTCATGTCTTCGCTGAATATAGAGTAAACTGTTTCCGCTTTTATGTAAGCTAAATCGAGGAGTTCGGGAACCATTCTGTAGATTTCCTCGGCCGTAAAGAACGGGTAGACGGCTCCTGTCGAATAGTCAATTCTCGAAGCTATAGTTCCACCTGTGCTTAGCATGTAAACTAAAGGAAGATCTTCTCTTAAGTGGGGAAGGGCGAGTTCAACTAGGGGTTTCCTCTTTGCAGGACTAATAACTGCTATGTATTTTATCTTCTTGTACTCTATGCCTATGTTGTAGCCGTTTGGAAGCTTAAGAACAAGTACATCGGGGTCACCGTAGAAAGGCCGTGGGAGTATGATGCCATTAATTTCTCTGTGATCCACGAGTTTTATGTTTACTTCCTGGAAAAGGTCCGCCTTATATTTCTCTAAAAGCTTTAAAACAGCCGGGCTGTAGCCGCTTCTCTCAGACATGCTAACTCAGAGATAACTAATGCAAAACATGTTAAAAAGTATCTGTTTTCTTCAAATAGTGCTTTGAGCGTTTTTTTGCGACATAGCTATTTTTACGTCTTTTTCTATGAAATAGTGGTGGATACTTTTGGAATCAGCTGTTACGACGAAGGTTCCTGAGAGAAAAGTTGAGGATTTGCCAGTGGTGCCTACGGGTATAGAAGGGTTAGACGAGCTCATCGGCGGAGGCTTCATAGAGGGGCGAACGTATCTAGTAGCTGGAGAAACAGGAACCGGGAAAACGCTGTTTTCCCTGAACTTTCTAGTATATGGAGCAATGATAGGCGAGCCCGGGGTTTATTTGCTAGTCGATGAAGACTATGAGGATCTAATACGCGGTGCTAGGGCATTCGGATGGGATCTTCAATATTTGATACGGAATAATTCTCTTTCCGTACTAACGCTAGTGCCAGACTTCGCTGAGAAAGTGAAAAATAAGCCTATAGATACGATAGTTAGGTCAATAGTTGAAAGTATCGCAGGCGAAATAGAGAGGATAAATGCTAAGCGTCTTGTCATAGACCCTGTAGCTCCATTTATAGTAGGGGAGAGAGACATAGTGTGGACCAGGGAATACATACGCAACTTAGTTATAACTATAGAAAAAGAATTCAGAACAACAACAATAATTACATCGGAAATTCCTACTGGAAGTAATCAGATAAGCCGCTTCGGTGTGGAAGAGTTTCTAGCAGCCGGCGTAATAGTTTTGGGGCTCGAACGTAGGGGTAACAAGTTCTACAGGATTATCTTAATAAGGAAAATGAGATGGCGCCCGGTCCATCCAGCCATATACTATTACGATATAGTTCCTGGAAGAGGTATAGTTGTGAAGGGGCAGAAATGAGGCTCAGGTCTGGCGTCTCTCCTCATCGAGTAGGTAATACCAGCCCTCATCACAGCCGATAGAATTACCTTGGCGGTGGTATAAATTTTGACTATTCAACAGCGCTGCTACGTAAAGATGCATAAAAGAGGAAAAGACATAGTAATAGCTGCTTGCGACGAGCATCTGCTAGGGAAAACCTTAAGAAAGGGGCTTATAAAATTCGTTATCAAACCCTCCTTTTACGGAGGAAAGCTTATACTTTTAAATGAGCTGGTCGAATATGTTGAAAAGGGAACAATAATAAATCTCGTGGGAAATGCCGTGGTAAAGGAAGCATCTAAGCGCTGGCCAATACTAATGGATGGAGCTGTAGAGATAGATGGTGTCCTCCATGTCCAGTGGATTAGGCGTTAGGAAGCGGACAAAATTTTGTGTACTCTGCGGAAAAGAGACGGAGGAACTAATCAATGGTTTATGCATTGAATGTTATCGGAAAACTTACCCGCTTATTCCGCGCAATGCCCCGTCTCAATTAGAGGTAAAGATCTGTAAATATTGTGGCGCCTTTACACTCGGTCATGTATGGAGGAAAACGCGAGTAGAAGATATCAATAAGGCAGTCGAAGTGGCTGTTGAGGCGAACATAAGGAGACATTATAGGTCTAAAAATTACCACATAGTAAACCTAGAGATATCTCGCATGAGATATTTCGAAGGCAAATACGTAGTAAACGTTAAGCTTAAAGTACGCGGAGAAGGCGGCGAAAGCCATCTAACCTTTGAGGAAGAGAAAACAGTATCAGTTCATGTAGTGTTTTCCATATGTCCTGAGTGCAAGGACGTTATTTCTAAAGCCGAGAGAGCGATAATTCAGGTCCGAGCTGGTGAGCGGCGTCTTACTGAAAGCGAAGTAGCCGAGATAAGAAGGATAGTGAATAAAGAGGCGGAAAAGCTTTTCGAAAGCGATAGAGGCGCTTTCCCTTTCGAATCCTCAGAAACCGTAGCAGGGATAGATTACAAGTTTACTTCTGCTAAGGCCGCAAGGCGGATAGCTCAGGCTATATCTCGACGATTTTCCGCAAAATTGCTTGAAACTCATAAAGATGTCGGCGGCACGACGAGTAATGGGCGCACCAAAACCAAAGTCACGTACAGGCTTCTCCTCCCTTCATTCCGCTCCGGGGATGTTGTCCGCCTGGGTAAGCATCTATACTATATTTTAAGCATTGAAAAGGGCAAGGTAACAGCAATTGCGCTTCCTTCCTTGAAGGAGACTAAAATGTCACTCTCCACTTTTCGTTCAGCTGAGCTGGTGGTGAAATATGAGGAGAGTACGCCAGTTATGGTGGTATCAACGAGCGGCGCGATAGTACAGTTGATGAATATGGAGGATTACCAAACTTTTGAGCTTTCATTTAGGAAGATTCCTCTTTGGATTGAGCCCGGAAAGATATTTAGACTTTTTAAGGTAAATAATGAGTTTTTTGTGCTTCCTACTCAAGGGCATAGAAAAACGTAGGAGCTAAAAATTGACATATACAATTTTAACTCGCTACGTATGTAATAATATTCGCGTTAATATTGAGAAGAAGTGATATTATGCGTACCTGGCGCTGGAGTTTACCTATAAAAGTTATTATAGGTGAAAACGCTTTAAAAGAAGTTCCAAGCGTTCTCGCACTTTTAGGAGCGAAAAACATTCTCGTCGTTACTGATGAAATAGTATTTGAAATAGTTGGAAAACATTTGATAGAAGACTTAACTCGACAAAGAATAAAATCGCACACTGTATTTGTCAGGAATTCCTCCGTACAGGAATACGAGAGAATAGCGGCTAAAGCCCTAGACCTGAATGTAGAGGCTACAATAGGCCTCGGCGGAGGAAGGAGCATAGACGCCGCAAAATATGCCTCATACAAGACTGGTAAAAAATTTGTAAGCATACCTACCTCAATCTCTCACGATGGTGTTGCAAGCCCGACTGTTTCGCTCAAGAAACCCGACAAATATCCTCTCTCAATCATGGCAAAAGCTCCCGATGCTGTTATAGTGGACCTGAACGTTATAATAAAAGCGCCTAAACGTCTGCTCGCGAGCGGATTCGCCGACATCTTGGGTAAAATAATTAGCACGAAAGATGCGATGCTAGCTTATAATTTAGGTGAGGAGGTCAGCTTAACCGCCATAAAACTTGCAGAAACTGCGGCAAACCTACTAGTAGAACATGTAAGCGAGATCAGCGGTTTTGGAAAAAAGGGAGTGGAAATATTGGCAGAAGCCGCTATAATGTGCGGCATGGCTACTAGCATAAACGGAAATACACAGCCAGTAAGCGGAAGCGAGCATCTCTTCAGCCACGCGTTAGACATAGTATCCGTGGGCAAGAAAAGCCTCCACGGCGAACAGGTGGGCATAGGTACAATATTGATGGCTCCGCTTCATAGAGTATCTTGGAGAATGATAAGGAGGCTTTTGAAAAAAGTGAATGCGCCAGTAACGGCCGAAGATATAGGAGCTACGGAGGAAGAAGTGATAAAGGCGCTAACATTAGCCCATAAAATACGCAAGAGGATCACAATTCTAGGAAGCACTGGTCTAACCCGCGAAGCCGCTGAACGGCTGGCAATGCTTACAAAAGTCATTAAACCTAGCAAGTAAAACTAAAATCTTTAAAATGTTCTCAAAAAAGTGAGTGCCAAAATTCTGGTAACCACATATATCACTGTTAACAATGAGAGCAGGAGAAAACTCTTACGAACATCTACTAAGTATACTAAAATTAGTATAATGCTTATGCTAACAGAAAATAAAAGGATAAAGGAAATAAATTTGTAGCTTATAAAGGCTGAAAGCAAGCCCAAGGTTGCTGACAAAGCAACTCCGATAATTGCGGTTCTAAACGCCATTGAGCGGAGCTTGTTTTCGACGGCTTCGGCAAGCCTAATAAGTTCCCTTAAAGATTTAGCAATTCTTTTAAGTACACGCGAGGAGGAGGAAAAATCTTCCATAATTATCCTATAAGTCTCTCTGTTAACTTCGCCGCTAAAACTAGGAGATAATCCATTTCTAAGGTAAAAACAAGCACTATACATTTTTAATGCATCTTTCAGAATCCCATACAAGTTTTGTCCACTGCTAATTAGCGTGCAAGCTTTTGATATTCTATCTTCTAATTGTCTCACAGATCTTGCAATATTTTCCTGCTTTCTTTTTATAAAGCCGAAAAACATATTTATGCCGAGAATGAAAAAGGCCGAGGTAGAATTAAAGTAAAAGAAGAAGTATAGGAAAGAAAAGACAGACGCGGAAAAATATAGCTGTAACATAAAAAGTTCTTTTGCAGATAAAAGTTCTAGATGTTTACTTAGGATGAAAAAAGAAAGAAAGGGTAAAAGAAAACATATTAATAAAGGATATTCTGAAGTTTGCTTTGAAAAAATCAGCAAAAAGTTTAAATTTATTGGTATAAAGGCTGAGAAAGCAATCAACAAATTTAAAGCATCTTCCAATTTATCTAAACTACTCAGATATTTTTCAATAAATATTGTAAGATTTAGCTTAGTTATTTCAAGAAATTCTTCTTTTTCCTCACCTCTCAGATATCTTTCATATATATTGCTTTCTTTCTTATTTTTACTTGTAAAACTAACTTTGAACCCGTTTCGAAACTGAAACAATGCCTTTCCTATGTTCAGATCTCCGGCTTTTGCGTAAAGTCTTAGCAGCACGTCGTATCTAGGCCTATTTGTATAAGCAAGCATTGAGATAGAGTATTCGGAGAAAATTTTTGCTAGATGCTTTTTTAAGTTGATGGGCTAGCCACCTCGGCTAATATATAATCTAAGCCTGAATAGGAAAAGCGAAGATCGAAAAAGAGTTTTCTTACTGTTTTACTGAGATTAATGGCATTTAGTCCTTGTTCTTCTAATAAACCTGTGAGCCTAGTATCTTCAAAATCTTTAATTAAAAAACCGTTTGTGTAGGCTAATTCGAAAAACTCTCCATTATTTACAAAAATATTTTTAACGAATTTGCGGTCACCTTGATATATGCTTCTAGACGTGATTGCGACAACGTCGATTAGGTCTAAAAGTTGCCTGGGAAAACCGTAGACCTTCGTAAGGCGTAGAACCAGCTCTTGGAATCCCCGCGAATGGCAGGTAGCTATAACCCTAAGTCCAGAACTCATGGCATGAAAAGCGGCTTTAAAATGTTTTCTAGTTTGAAGTTCTCCCAAAATGAGATAATCGGGTTTTCTATGGAGAGCCTTGACTATCTCAACATATTTTGTGGGCCCCTGTCTGTAATGGAGAGCTTCCTCAAGTGTTGACACTCTTAAACGAAGCTGGTGAGCACCGCGGTCGATTAATGAAACGCTTTCTACAACATCCTCAACGTATAGTCTTCTTAAAAAGGAGGGGAGCATCATATCCAAAGCGTTAAGCAAAGTGGTTTTACCTGTTCCCGGTTCTCCGCTAATAATAATATTAGCCCTGGCTAGAGCTGCAAGTAAGAGAAATGTTCCACCTTCTAAGCTTATAAAACGGTTTTTTACCAATTCTTGGAGTTTAAACCATTTTTTCTTGTACCTTCTTATGTCCAAAGCGCCTCCATCAACTGCTAGGGGGGGCAGGTCAATAGAAACTCTTACGTGGAACATATTTGTAGCGAAGTCCGTTTTAATCGAGAACGCCTTATTGTCAAAAACTATGTTCCGATCAGCAACTAAATGATGAAGAAGAGCGGTATAGTCTTTTCTTGTTAATTTTATATTTGAAACAAGGCGGCCATGGCTAATATGATCTAAGTAAACTCTGGTACCCGGCCTGTCACAGAAAATTTCCTGAATGTTTTCGTCTAATAGAAACGGCATTAATTTCTCAACTGATAACGACCTGTAGACAGCGTAGTCTAGTTTTGTGATAAAAGGCTTAAAATATTGTTTAAGCCATGGCTCCACTAAGAATAGCGGAGCCAATCTCTGCGCAAGTTCGCGTCTATGTTCTATAATTCCTTCAAAGCTCATTTCTAGAATTCCTTTTTTAAAAAATATAAAGTCATGCATGAGGAGAAGGCGCGAGAAATCGTTAAGAAGTGCTTTCTCTAAACTATCAGTCAAACCTAAATTGACTACGTACTTCTTTTCAAAGGGACTTGAATATATACATATAGTGTAGGGTGGTATCCTATAAGCATCAATGGCATCTTGCTTTTTCTTCTTAGTAGATTTTTTATAATTGGCGATGATATTCACAGAAAATTTAGAAGATATATTATTAATTAGACGCTCGATTTCTTCCAAAGCCCCCTTCGTGTTTTTCCGCTTTATAAATTGAAGCTTTAATCCAGAATGACAACTATTTTTTAGGACCCTTCTTTTTCGATAAATCCTAAGCTTTCGTGAAATTAAATATAAGTCATTAAAAATATCTTTAGGAATTCTCAGAACACCTTCAACATTACCTTTAATGTATACATTCATATATACAGGATTTTTGTATAAAGATAAATATGAAACTATTAATCTTAATAGTTCATAAGAATTCTGATGTTTTATTGTAAGATATGCATTTCGATGTCTCATTATTAATGTTTACACCTTAAGTGTTAAGCTAATCTCGTTTATTCTTTCACGCAGCGCACTTGACGAGCAACCTAGTGACTTTGCAAAAGATGAGAGTGAGGGGGGTTTAATTCCAGCGTTTCTGCATGCTTTCTCTAAACTTATAAACGCAACAGCTGCCGCAATTGTTCTAGGCTTTTTGCCTTGCATATATAATCGATCAATTTTTTCTATAATATTAGAGGCAATAAGATACGCGTAATTTAATGCGCGATTAAATTTGAAACCGCTTTTTGCGTTGAATATTTTAATAGTGTTCTTGGTACGCGTGTGTAAGCTAATTTCTCTTTTATATATTCCAGCATGTCTAATAAGCCAGCTAGCCTCAATAATATTCCCTACACTGACATTATGTCTAAGGCTTTTATAAGCCTCCACAACATCTTTCGTTCTAACATTAATACCCAGTTCTTCGCCTGCAAATATTAAGGCTAAAGCCGCGAGCCTATAGTGATTAAGGCGCCGCCGGCCTAAAAGATTCTTTTTATGTTTTAGCAAATGCTTTGCGAATTTCCTGTAAAGAAAAATGGCGCGGTCTTTGACCGTTTTAGACAATCCGAGTTTCTCGCAGACAATATTAATTGAATTAATAGCATACATTTCCATTAACAATCCGTTCCTCATTTTAACATGTATATTTCTTCTAGCAATCTTCTTTAGGCGGGAGTTTTTAAAAATAAATGATCCATATTCAAGTCCATCATAGTATATTGGTCCTGAAATTTTTCTTTCAAAAACGTTACATGACGGATTTTGAACATATCCTTGAACTAGTCCGCAATTCGTGCACACATATGTGCCATCACTAGCTAATACTACATCTCCTCCGCATTCTATGCATTTCATGTCTTCACCAGAATTAACGCTCGCGTGAAGTTAAATTAATCGTATTTACCACATGGGGGGAGGGGGAGTCTGAGAATATTTTTAAACAATTGTAACGCCTCAATACGGGAATTCTGATGAGCTATAGTGACGTTGAAAGGTTAAAAATAAAGAGAATGCTTGGCGAACTTAAAAGAAAAAGAGGAAGAGGCACAGAGCTAATATCACTTTATATACCCGCGGGGCGGCCGATAGCGGATGTAATGAGCGTGCTGCGCGAGGAATATTCGACTGCTACTAACATAAAAGACCGAACAACAAGGCACCACGTTCTTGACGCTTTAACGGCGGTAATGCAGCGTCTCAAGTTATTTAGAACAACTCCGCCTAATGGGCTTGTAATATTCGCTGGATACGTAAGCGAAGACGAAACGCCCGGCAACGAGAAAATGGAGGTTCATGTTATAGAGCCTCCGGAAAAACTCAACGTATGGCTATACAGGTGTGACTCGCGCTTCTGGACAGAGATCCTCGAAAAAATGATTGAAGTGCACGAGGTATACGGGCTAATGGTTGTAGATAGGAGTGAAGCAGCTTTTGCACTGTTAAAAGGTCCAACTCTTCAAATAGTGAAGGAGATAACCTCGGGCATACCTGGGAAACATAGGGCCGGAGGGCAGTCGGCGAGAAGATTCGAGAGAATAAGAACCCAGCTCGTACACGAATTCTACAAAAGAGTGGGAGAACACGCAAACAAGATATTCCTAGAGGTAGAAAACCTAAGAGGAATCGTTGTCGGCGGCCCCGGCCCCGCAAAAAACGAGTTTCTCAAGGGTGACTATCTTCACTATACTCTAAAGGAGAAGGTACTAGGCGTATTCGATATAGGTTATAGCGGTGAGGAAGGAATCTACGAGCTGGCAGAGCGCGCTAAAGAAGTAATCAGAGACGTCCAATACGTAAAAGAGCGAGAGGCGTACAACCAGTTCCTCTACCACATATCTCGGGACACCGGGCTAGCACTCTACGGTGAAGAAGAAGTCAGAAGGGCATTAGCCATGGGAGCTGTAGACACCCTACTAATATCTGAAGGATACACGAAGAAAAAGGTTAAAGGGATATGTCCATCCTGTCACAAGAAAGTAACGCTAGAAATAAGAGAGCCCGATATTCCTAAGTGCCCGTTTTGCGGTGCCCCAATAAAAGTTGAGGAAGAAAAACTAGTACTGGAAGAGCTAGTTGAAGAAGCAAAGCAATACAGCACCAAAATAGTCCTTTTCTCAACTAATAGCGACGTCGGCAAAAGCTTTCTAAAGATTTTTGGCGGCATAGCCGCTATCCTTAGATATAAAATATGAGCGGAAAATTCATGAAAAAGAAGAACATAGAAATATTCGCGTCACAGATACCAACGTTTAAAAATCCTAAAGCTCAATACGAGCAGTACGCCACCCCAGCACATGTAGTGTCGTTAATGCTATGGATTGCATACTTTAAGTATAAAGATATAGTGGAACAAACGATAGTTGATTTAGGTGCTGGTACAGGTAGAATCGGGTTAACTGCAGCCAAAATAGGAGCACGGGAGGTATTTCTAATAGATATAGAGTTTAAAGCTCTTGTATCCGCAAAGAAAGTAGCCAAACAACACAAGCTGGCTAGTGTAATCCATGAAATCTGCGGGGATGTAACGCGGTTACCTATGAGAAGGAAAAAATTTGATGTTGTTCTTCAAAATCCGCCCTTTGGAGTTCATAGAAAAGGAGCAGATATAATCTTCCTAGAAGTAGCTATGCAACTGGCAGACGTTATATATTCCATTCATAAAGCCGAAACAATTCAATACGTGGCAAAAAGGATTAAAGAAAAAAAGTGGAACATAGAAGAAATATTCAGGGAGAAGATAGTTCTTCCTCCCACCATGAAATTTCACTATAAATTAAAACACGAGGTGAAAATCGTTGGCATCAGAGCCTCAAAAAACTAAAGCCGTCGCCACCCCAGGCGACGTAGTAAGCGTAATAGAGGAATACTTTCCAGGCAAAAATACATACACCATAGATGGAAAAATAATAGCCAAACTAGTGGGCATTGTAGTAGCAAACTATGATAAGAGAATAATAACCATAGAAGAAGCCTATAAGCCCAAGATCCCGCAGGAAGGAGAAATAGTATACGCTATAGTAACAAAAATACGGGACATAAGCATTACTCTAGATGTCTTCTATATTGAAACGCGCAATCAGCTGCTTCACCCTCCACTTACGGGCTCCCTTCATAAGATGAACATAAGCGGGGAATACTTTAAGTCAACCTATGACGCTTACGGATACGGGGATGTATTAAGAGCCAAAGTTCTCATACCAAAAATCCCCCTAATCCTCGCAACCAGGGGACGAGAATACGGCGTAATACTCGCTAGATGCCCAAGCTGCATGGGATACCTCAAAAAACACGGATTCAACCTATACTGCCCAAAATGCAAAAAAACGATACGCAGAAAAATCTCATCTCATTACCTTATATAATAAGCTAGCCATGACCACTAAAACACTCAAACTAAACTTCCGCAACCACCAAGAACTGCTAGAATTCCTAGAGCAACTAGCACCCTTAACCTCCAAGTACAAATCAATACGCAAAATGGTATCTAAAAACCGCCGCCTCGAAATACAAATCGATATGACTCTAGACGACGCTCACGCAGCTATTAACGCGATAAAAAACGCATACAGTATCACAAGACCCAAGCCCGAGACAAAAAACATCCCCCTATCACTTCTTCTAGCAAATCTGCAAGCAAGCGCCAACCTGCCACTCAACCTCCTAGAAGAACTAGCAGAAATCACGGGACAAAAACTCGAATTAAAAGGTCAAATAATAAAAACGAACATAGACCTAAAAACCCTACAAAACATGGCGAAAAATCTTGCTGAAATATACTCAGAAGCAGTAACACTACCACTCACACCGCATGCAAGAAGAATAATCACACTCTACGCCTACCTAAACCACCAGACACCCCGGCAAGCACTCAACGACCTAGCAAGCAAGAAACTCCTAAAACAAAACAAACAAAAACGCTGGGCGCTCACAAAACCTTACCAGCAAGCCCTACAAAGCCTAAAAAAGATAAACAAAAACATGCCTAATAACTAGCTTCATCTCCCTATATATTTTGAAAATTATGCGAGCTACAGCAAATATCAAAAAATCATAAATAAGTGCAAAAACCAAAAGGATCACCTAATAAATCAAAAGGCAAAAATGAAGAAGAGTTTTACTTCATAAAGCCTCCACAGCCGTTGGTTAAAGACAATCTTCAACTTACTAATCAAGGTGAAGACCCAACAATCCCTTAACAAAAACTAAAAAAGCCCAAAACCAAAAAATGGTGCCGGGGCCGGGATTCGAACCCGGGATGACCGGATATCTCATTTGGGCGCCTGATTATGAGTCTCACCCCCGCTCCAGCCCGAGCAGGACCGGCGCCCTAGACCAGGCTAGGCGACCCCGGCTCCACCAATAATAAAAACAAAAAGGTTTTTCAGCTTTTCTCTCGAGACTAAGCATCATTTTTGATCTCATGATATAAGCTGGACCTATGCCCTAAAGATTTAAAATACTAGGCGGCAAGAGAGCACTACAAATTCGCATCCGAAATAGGCTTCAGAGAAGGTAAGCGCAGGAAAAACCGGCATTGCTGCTAGAAGCCTTCAAACACCCACCAAAAGAAAGACACAAAATCTACCTCAAACTCATAACCCCCATTTCGCCATTCTAACCCAAAAAATAAGAAAAAAGGTTAAATGGTGGGGCCGGAGGGACTCGAACCCCCGACCTGCCGGTAACTTTCCAGCGGCCTACGCCGCTGGTCTGGAGCCGGCCGCTCTAGCCTTGCTGAGCTACGGCCCCCTTGATATTTTATGAACTGGGGGTAAATAAAAAATTATCTGCGCAGTTTGGTGTTGTGCTGGCGGGCCCGCCGGGATTCGAACCCGGGACCTGCGGCTTTCTCCGCGGGTTAGAAGGCTTACGGCTCTTTTTGTCGCCGCCCTATCCGAGCTAGGCCACGGGCCCGCAGGTGAAAATTAGGCTGAGAGCTATATAGGTTTTATTGTGGTTCCTATTGATTCGCCTTCTGCGGCTTTTACTATATTGGTTGCTGGTTTTCCATTTATTATCTTGGTTGTCAGCTTTCCTCTTTCTATTATGTCTAAGGTGTAGGGGTCTAAGAGGGCGTAGCCTCCTGCTTTTGTGATGCGATGGAACATTACGCGTAGTTCTGTTGTGGTAACTGTTCTTAGGAGTTTTGCTTTTGGGTCTTTCTTAGGGTCGGCGGTGTATACTCCGTCTACATCTGTGGCGATTATGAGTGCGTGGGCGCCTAGGGCCTCAGCAATTAATGCGGCTACTGTTGTAGTTGACTGGCCTGGCTGTAAGCCTCCCATGAAAGTTATTTTGGAGCTTTGAGCTGATTGTAGTGCATCAGCGAAGTTTCTTGGAATTTCGTGGGGAACGCCATAGTAAGCTGCTGCGATAAGCGCCGCATTTACTCTGCTCACTTCGATCCCAATGTAGTCGCAGGCGCTTTCGTTCTCTATTCCGATGCGCCTTAACGCTCCTATGTATTTCCTGGCGAAGGCACCCCCGCCTACGACTACAATTAGTGGTGTAAGTATGTCTTCGTTTTCTCTCAAGACACTTACGAGTTCCTTTATGTAATTGGCATCGAGTTCTTCCTTTCTGAAAAGCAAGTGTCCCCCTATTTTTACGACTAAAGGTTTTCTGGGCATAGCTTCCCAGCTTATCTATATTTTGGTTAAAATTAAGTCTAAGGGTGCTAATGCACATACTGGCTGTAAACGAGAATAAGATTTGTGCACCTGTTAAAGATGGAGAATTGGCGCCGGGGCCGGGATTCGAACCCGGGACCACCCGGTTAACAGCCGGGCGCTCCACCTGGCTGAGCTACCCCGGCGTTATTCAAATAATATTTGGATTGTAAAATCTTTTTCGTTAGTTATGTATTTTCGCAGGAGGCGTATTTGTTTTCGTTAATTATCGAAATTATAAAGTGGATGCACGATAACTATAATAATGAGTTGGAGTTCTAAAAATTAGAACTGTATATTATGTAGCTTAGGGATGATGTATGGGTGTTAGGAAAAGTTGTAGGTCATGCTTATTTTACGTCAAAAGCAGTAATTACTGTTTAAAGCTAGCTAAACACGTCAATGATCCCGATGATCCTCCCTGCATTAAGAAAAATAGACGTGTTGTTCGGCCAGCACAGGATTATGTTCAACCCGTTATGCCCGTTACTTCTTCCATAGCTCCTCAGGATGGCCAAAACCAGTATCAGCAAATTTACGCTTCACCCCCTCAGCAATCATATCAGCAGGTCCAGTATCCTATGGCTTATTCTCAGCAAGCCCAGGTAGTAATGCCGCAGGTGCCTCAAGAAGGTACACAAGTTGCGTACTATACTCCTCCTCCGCCGCCCCCTATTCCGGCGCCTATACCTAAAGTCGACACAGATAGAGTTTCCACGGGCATATACCAGCTCGACGAGCTGCTTGGTGGAGGCTTTTTAAAGGGAAAAACCTACTTAGTGGCAGGCGAAACTGGCTGTGGAAAGACCATCTTCTCTATGCAGTTCCTCCGCTACGGCGCGCAGATAGGCGAGCCCGGCGTATACGTAGCGATAGACGAGCAAACCGATCAGCTAATAAGGGGGCTAGAGAAGTTCGGCTGGTCCGATATTCGAAGCTACATAAATGATGGATTGCTTACTTTCCTCGACATGAGGACACACTTCAGCAAGATCTACATGAGAGACCTAAGAAAGAGGATAGAGCCTAAATTTATTATAGAAAGTATCGAGAAAGTGCTCAAAAGGACTAGGGCCCGCCGCTTAGTAATAGACCCAATCGCCCCGCTCATATACGGCGGCTCGAAAGACGACGTCCTATGTGCCAGGGAATTCCTCAGAGAAATGGTCTTTGCTCTCGAGAGAAGAAGAAACGTTACAACAATAATGACCAGCGAGATACCGACAGGCAGCAACCAGATGAGCCGATTCGGCGTCGAGGAGTTTCTTGCGAGCGGTATCCTAATACTCGGCCTTCAGGAGATTAGGGGAGAAATATACCGAGTAATGTTCATCAGGAAAGCGCGATGGTCTCCCGTGAAACCAAGCAAATACGTATTTGAAATTGTTCAGGGACAAGGCATAGTCATAAAGGGCAAACTTTCAGAATTCTTTAACAATATTAATCCTTAATTTATATCTTTATTCGGCATATACCTTCCTGTGGGAGATTAAATGGAAACCTTAGCCTCGGGACTAAGAGAAGCACTCCGAAAACTCAGAAAAGCGCCGATTGTAGACTCTAAAACACTCAACGCATTTATTAGAGACGTTCAGCGAACACTCCTGCGAGCGGACGTAAGCGTAGAACTAGTTATGGAGATCTCAGAAAAAATCAAGGAACGCGTACGTAAAGCCCAGCTCCCGCCAGGCTTCTCCAAAAAAGAACTTCTTTACCGCATACTATATGAGGAACTTGTACAACTCTTAGGCGGAGAAAACGCTGGAAAACCTCCCATGCCAACAAAGAAACCATACGTAATAATGCTGGTTGGAATACAAGGCGCGGGAAAGACAACTTCAGCTGGAAAACTGGCCTACTTCTATAAAAAGAAGGGCTTCAAACCCTGCCTTGTCTGCGCAGACAATTACAGGCCAGCTGCATGCATACAGCTAAGCCAGCTAGCCAGCCAAATAGGCGTTACGTGCATAGTCCCTGAGAATACGGAGTCATCAGCATCCATGGCTGTTCAAGGCATAAAGGAAGCTCATAACCACTGCGACATCGTAATCATAGATACTGCTGGAAGGCACAAACAAGAAGAAGGACTAATAAAGGAGATGAAGGAACTCTACCATGTCATAAAGCCGGACCACGTAATACTAGTTCTAGACGCTTCCATGGGAAGCCAAGCGGAGAAACACGCGCTTGCATTTCACAAAGCAGCGCCACTAGGGTCCATAATGATAACGAAGCTCGACGGATCCGCCAAAGGCGGAGGAGCTCTAGCAGCAGCGGCAAAAACCGGAGCACGCATTTCATTTGTGGGTGTTGGCGAAAAAATAGACGAAATAGAGGAATTCGACCCGAAAGCCTTCGTTGCCAGGCTTCTGGGGATGGGCGACATAAAGTCCTTGATAGAGAAATTCGAAGCCTTTGAAAGAATAGAAAGGGAACGCCTTAAAGCAATATCTGCCGGCAAGCTCACCCTTTACGATCTTCGGGAGCAACTACAGGCAATCAACCGCATGGGTCCCTTATCTCGAATACTTGAAATGATCCCTGGAGGAGCAAAGCTAGCTGGCACGGAAGAAATGGCTAAAGAGAACATTAAGAAGTGGCTAGCTATCATGGATTCAATGACTAAAGAAGAGCTATTAAAGCCTGAAATCATAGACAAAAGCAGAATAGCCCGCATAGCCAGAGGCTCTGGAACCACCCCCCAAGACGTCAGAAGACTTCTCAGCTCTTACAGGAAAATGCGAAAAATGTACAAGCAGCTACTACGGCAACAGAAGAGGCTTAAAAGAGGAGTGGGATTCCCCATTGGATAGGATGTACGCTCTTCGAGCGCTTTCCTTGGCAGATGATGTTCTAAGCGAGCTTTTTAACACGCTACGTGCAGCCGTAATGATATCCCAGGGAATAAGGAAGAACGTTCATCTGATCATTTCTTTTGAGAACGAAGGCTTTACAATAATTTTCGATTCATCGAAACTAAAAAGAGTATCCCCTGACGATTCCTCCCTCAGCGGGGTATTCGCGAAAATCTTCGCAGCAGCTAAAGTTGGCAAGAAAACTCCACATTGGGGGGTAACGCTCCGCTATCAAGGATTTTTCCAAGCCCTAAAAGATTACAGTGCCGACGTGAAAACCTTTTATGAATCTAAAAACAGCGTTGACATTAGAAAGCTGGTGATACGCGGCAGACATAGAAGATTCGTCTTTGCTGTCTTCTTGCAGAACGAATGGTGCAATGAGGAAAGGGAATATCTCGTCCAGCTAGGCTTTAAGCCGCTACGACCCTCAAGGAAGCTTATTAAACCTTCCCAGCTAATCACGTTGGTGAACAATGAGCTCGACCAGCGAGGATTTTAATGAAGTATTAAGCAAAAGCAAAAAAATACTAGAAAGATATGCGCTGTGCGATTCCTGTCTGGGAAGGCTTTTCGCCAATCTAGGATACGGTCTTACAAACGCCGATAGAGGGAGAGCCATAAAGACGCTGCTGCTATTAAAAGCCTATAATTCGCTGCACGGCATAACAGATGAAAATCTCGCGAAGAACCTGGCTAGAACCGGATTTAAACCAGCCCTTACTCTCCTTCAAGCTAAGAAAATTTCCGTGAAGATCGTCATGTGCCATCTCTGTCGAGGCTTAATGGAAAGAATCGAAGAAATAGTCGAAAAAACCATAAACGCCCTAAAAAGTTACGAATTCGATACATTTCTAGTAGGAGCTACCGTGCCACAGCACCTTGCCGAAAAGGAGGAAGAAATCTGGAGACAATATAAAATTAACACAGGAGAAATGATAAAATCCGAACTAACGCGCGAAATAGGAAAGCAAATAGAAAAACAAATGCATAAAAAATACGATCCCCAGAAACCTGATATAACAATAATCATTTATATAGGCGATACCGGCGAGGTAAGCATACACGTCAATCCTTCTCCAATATTTATTTACGGAAAATATCGAAAGCTGAAAAGAGGAATACCGCAAACACCCCTCAAAGATGATAATACGCAAATATCCGTACAGACGTTAATAGCAGACCCTATTATAAGAGCTGCTGAAGCCAGAGGCGCGAAGTTTCATGCAGCAGGCAGAGAAGACGTCGACGTCTTAACGCTCGGGTCAGGCAGGCCCTTCATTGTAGAAGTTCAAGTACCCCGCAAAAGAACTTTAAATCTTAAAGAAATAGAAGAAGAAATAAACAAAAATGCAAGAGGAATAATCGAAGTTCACGGCTTAAAATACGTTTCTAGAAGCATGGTAGCGAAAATCAAGGCTCTGGCAGAGTTCGCGAAAAAAACCTATAAAGCAACAGTAGAATTCGAGGAGGAAGTAACAGATGAGGATGCCAAAAAAATTGAGGAAAATTTCAGAAACATAGAAATTAAACAAAGAACACCTACTAGAGTCTTACATCGAAGAGTCGACAAAGTGCGGACGAAAATCGTATACTGGATAAAGGTGGAAAAAACGGGGCCGCAGAGGCTAACGCTAACCATAAATTGTCAGGGAGGGCTCTACGTAAAAGAGCTGATTCACGGAGACCAGGGTAGAACAAAGCCAAACATAAGCGAATTAATAGGGAAAAAAGTAAAAAGAATAATCCTCGATGTTGTAGACATCGAAGAAAAAACATGAAAAAAACGAAGGAACCAAAGGTTTTCATAGATACTAGCCTTATACTCTTCGCATTAGAGCGTAGATTAGACCTATTTGAAGCAATAGATGAAGCCCTCGGAAAAAGCTATAGAGCAATCATCCCCGAGGAAGTTATAAGTGAATTAAAGAGACTATCTCAGAATAAGCATGGACTAGCCACAGTAGCTCTGGAATTTCTTAAAAAGAATAAAGAGAAATACGACGTTATACGCAGCGCCATCCAAAAGCCGGTGGACGAGATACTCTTAGAGCTAGCCGCCGAGCAAGACGGAATTGTAGCAACAGCCGATAATAGATTAGCGCGAAGAGCCAGAAGAATGAAATTATCTGTATTAATGCCTTGGAAGTCAAGGAGAAAACTAATATTACTATGTCTCTGAAGCCTTCTACACTGGAATTCCGACAGCTCTGAATGCCTCTCCCACAATAAACATCAAAACACTAACTCCTATTCCAGCTGCTATCGCTTTTTTAGCCGTTAGTCCAGCGCCCCGCATAAAGAAGAGCACTGAAAGGAGA
>JAPDKD010000095.1 GCA_029258735.1 archaeon
AACTTGACTCTATTGGGTATTGTTCCTGCTTAAATAGTTGGTTGATAAGGATGGCTTTTGATTTGCTGATCACCATAATAAAATATTCACCCGAATTGTCGGTTTTTAACTCTATAGCAAAAATTTGAGGAGTTATCTTTTTGCCGTAAACTTCGACCTTTAAATGGAGATAGTGTCCGTCTACTATGGCAGACAAGGATTTAATGTCACCGGATGCATTAACGGCATCTCCCTCCGGATCAACCGCCAACGGCTCTATGCAAGCATTATACCAGTCATACCCGTCGCCATCCGTTTTGATCCAGAGAAGGTCTACTGTCTCTTCGCTAAGCTTTAGTGCTTCGTAGAGTTCCCCTTCGAAATATTTGATCCTTGCTTCATGTAACAATTCATTTGCTTCCTCTAAGTTTCCTACATTAGGACACTTTTTAACCCAATTCACTATTTCTTCTGCATAGGAAATCTCATTTTCGACTTGTTTCGTTATTTCTTTGAATGAAAAAACGATGGGCGTATTTGTTAGAAAGCTCACTTCTTTAAAGAAAGCCATACCATTATGTACGACCTTCAAATTCCATTTTTTGTCGTAATTTTCCTTAGTGAACGTTATGTTGAATAGTGCGATTCCTTTTTCATCCGTTACTCTACTGCTAATCAATTCGCCTTCTGGACTATAAAGCGATATTGAAGCATTATAAGCGGGATTCCCATTTTCATCTTTCACGAATATAGGATATTCTCTAATCACCGTACCCTTTTGGAAGTTCACACTTTCTAAGGGTATCTCTTCGTGTAAGAGCCAAGAATGAGACCCAAGTCGGAATGATACGTTGCCCCTGAAAAAGGCATAATTGAGAGCTATTTCGATGTCTCCGTCTACTATAGAATTCACAAATTCGATGGAGAAATTTGCACTCCCCGCACCTTTAGGTGTAGGACCGTAATGCAAGCGGATGACGTGAACAGTCGTATTTACGAGTTTTAGGTATCTCGAGCCTCTACCATCTATTTCAATATCTGAATTTAGTACTATTACTTCTTTATCATTCCATGGATCAAGTATTCCTTCATAATTATCTATGTAGGCATCGTTAAGCGTTATTAACTTCCATCCTTCTACGGTCACGTTAATTAAAGTTAGATTCCAAAGCGTGTGACCTTGCACATTTTGATGTATATTCCAGTTGTCAAAATATCCTGGCTTTATATTTTTAATCCTTACATATTCGTCAAAATTGAGCTGAATCAGTTTTATGTGTGAATCCTTTATGGTTAGATTTTTCTTAAAGTGATGGGTAAGGTCAATCTCCCATAAAGAGACATAGGTGTTCTCTAATGTCAAAAATCCATTTCCGAGCTTATAATATAAACTTGAATATCTTTGGTTAGGTGTGAGATCACTAAGCTCTATGTCTTGGTCTTCATCTCGAAATTGTAAAAGTATGGCCCTGTAAATTATAGAGTCAGTGATGTTGACCTTGGAAGAAAATGTTACCCAAACACTTGGAACCTTCGATGATTGTATTGTTATTTTGCCTTGTCCAAGTGCAGCGAATCGCCAGTGGGAGTAAGTATTTTTCATGGTCACGGTGGCGTTATCCTCTACAGTTGCCGCAAAGTCTGCCATTGGAATGGGGATTTTCGCATCTACCGGTACCAAGTAGGTGGCGTTCAGAACGGAATTTTCCACTATAAGCTGCGCTTTGCCCCTAATAGAGATGCAAAATTCATCCTTATAGCTATCTTGTATAATTACATGGGAATTCTTGATTATGAGCTTGGCATTATCCTTCACATAAATGTTACCCTTCACCCAAAATTTTACATTCTCAATTACGTAGATTTCGTTTCCTTCTACCATTAGGTCGCCTGTGTGAAAGATCTCACCCTCCGGCAAAGCTTCTGGTTCGCTGGCGTCCACCAAAAAACCTGTCTGTGTAATCCCTATGATTAGCAAAACAAAAAATATATAAAAGAATACATTTTGGAATTTTAATTTCTGATCGCGAGCGCGACACATTTCGCTTTTAAATATTCTCCTTTGTTTAAATATTCTCCTTTGTTAGAGAGAACGTCAAAAATATTGAAAGAGCACGCCACCGCCTAAAGCGCTGCCCGGGGGGCTTCGAAGGCGCTGGCAGCCCGCTTAGCTCCTCAGCCGCCCCCGGGCAGTCCCTCGCCGGTGCCGCGCGCTAAGCAGCCAAACGATGCAAAACGATGCCGAGCACAAGCCACGACGCGTGAGCCGCCGCAGACGCGAGAGCCCTGTAGAACAGCGACCTACGCGTCCTAGCCTTCCAAACGCTGGCCATGCGCTCCCCCTCGCCCCGGCGCCCGCAGAGGCCCCTGAAAGCCTCGAACAAGACCTCAAGCTTCCGGGCAAACCCCCGCGCCCGCCCCCGCGGGGAGGCCTGCGAGGCTTGGCCACGAGCAGATAGCCCGCCCTGGCGAAAGCCTCGAACACGGGCCTTCCGAAGTAGGCGGAGTCGGCGAGCACGACGCCGCGGCCGCCCGCGAGCTTCGCCGCAAGCCTCTTAGCAGCCGCGGCGTCCGCAACGCCGGGCTCCGTGACCTCGACGGCCAGCGGCAGGCCGCGCTCAATATCGTAGACAAAGTGAAGCTTGAAGCCCGGGCCCCTGTAGTAGGTGGGGGCTCCGGTGCCGTCGACTACGAGCAGCTCGCCGGGGCCCGCGAGCCGCCTAGCCGCTTCCTCGGCCCAGCTGGCTAGGCAGCGCCAGTACCTGCGCAGCGTCGCTTCGGGCGGGGCTTCGCCGAAGGCGAGGGCCGAGAGCCTGAGCGTCTCCGCGAAGCTCAGGTTCCACCATGCCTTTGCGGCGCACAGCGCCGCGGCTTTGTGGCGGTCGAACCTCGGCTTCCTGCCCTTGGGTTGAAGGGAGGCGGCAGGCTTTCCAGCTCCTCCGCTATTTCCCTAACGGTTATAACTTCATGCTTTGATATGGGGCATAGCATGTAAGGCTTGTAGGCAACCGCCTACAAGCCTTACGGTTCTTTCAATATTTTTGACGTTCTCTCCCTTTGTTAAGGAGATCGCTGTCGGCTAGGTAACGGGCCGATTGTCCTTAACGCGCGCAAAAGCTCGTGATGGTGTGCATTTTTGATAAAAGGGAGCAGAGAACTGTAGTAGGAAGGAGATGGCTACCAAGACCTGGAATGAGGAGCTTGTAGCTGAGTGGGTTCGTTTGAGAGTGTATTTCGTTGAGACGAACATTCCCGTGGGTACGGGATAGAGGGGCTCACGCTTAGAGCCATGAAATATTCATTTATTGACTTATTTGCCGCCTCTGGAGGTATGTCCCTTGGATTCGAGATGGCCGGCTTTAAACCAATTGTAGCTGTCGACATAGACAGGAAAGGCATGGAAACGTACGCAGCTAACTTTCCTGAAACACAAATAATAATTGCAGATATACGGAAACTAGAAACTAAAGATTTGTTAAAAAGAGCTGGAATTTCCTGTGGAGATATAGACGTTGTAATAGGAGGCCCTCCATGTCAGGGTTTTTCAGTTGCAGGTCGTGTAAAGATAGCGTCACTTGCCAGAAGCGGTGTGTGGAAGCTAAAAAATCATAACCCAAGATATGTAGATGATCCACGCAATAATCTTTACTTAGATTTTATAAGAACTGTAAAAGAGCTTAAACCATCTGTTTTTGTATTAGAAAATGTTCATGGAATGCTTAGCTATATGGATGGAAAGGTAGTAAGAGATATCATCAGAAAATTTGCGCGCGCAGCGAGACTAAAGAGGAAGCAACACTTATTAGTTTTTATTCCTCAAAATTTCTGACGAAGAGGGGCCGTGGTCTAGCCTGGCTATGATGGGCGGCTCGGGCCCGACCCTCCACAAAGGAGGGGGCCACCCAGGCCCCGGGTTCAAATCCCGGCGGCCCCACCACACACTAAATTCTCAGAGGAAATGCTATGACGGGAATCCTAGGCTTCGTAGGGCTAGGCTTGGGTAAAGGCGATATAACCCTGAAGGGCCTAGATTTTCTCCGAAAATGCTCTATCATATACTTTGACACGTATACCAGCCTTTCCAGCGAGATAAATCAGGCCTACCTCGAAGAACTAACCGGAAAAACAGTAAAGCCAGTAAACAGAGAGTTCCTCGAGACAGAGAAGAGAAAGGAAATTTATCACCGATGCCTAAAAGGCGAAACCGTAGCCATCGCCTGCATAGGCAACCCATTCTTCGCCACAACACACGTAGCATTGAGAATAGAAGCCGAAAAGCTCGGAATAAAAACCGAGGTTTTCAACTCATTCTCCATTCTAGACGGCATCCTATCCGCGACGGGCCTAGAACCATACAAACTCGGAAAAATAATCACAATAGTTTATCCCGAGCCGGAATACGGCTACTTCCCCACAACTCCATATAAGGTTCTACGAGAAAACCTCGCGAGAGGACTCCACACAATATTCCTACTAGACCTAAAGCTGGAAAAAAAATTAGCAATGACCATACCCGAAGCAATAGAACTACTAACATCTATGGAAAAACAGTTCAACGAAGGCGTGATAACGGAGGCAACGATAGGCATAGGGCTAGCCAGGGTAGGCACAAGCACACAAGTAGTAAAGGCCGGAAAACTCCGCAAACTAGAGAAGATGGACTTCGGCGAGCCGCCCCACACATTAGTCATTCCCGGAACCCTAGACCCCATAGAGCGTGAAGCATTAAAAATACTGGGCAATATTGAAGACGAGGCAATAACAGAATGGCTGCAGAGGCTAAAAGAAAAGCCGAAAAATACATAAAAAACCTAGAACATGCCTTCGCTACGCTGAAAACTTCATCCAGCCAAGACAGCGTAAAGAGAATAGTAGACCTAGCCAAGCTATACCTAGAAGACGCGAAATACTACTACGAAAAAGGCGCGTACATCACAAGCATAGCCTGCTCCTCTTACGCGGAAGGCCTACTGGACGCCCTAAAAAAGCTAGGTTATGCAGACTTCATCTGGCCTCAAAAACAGGAAGAAAAGAAAGTCCTCGTAGGAGGAGTATTCGAAATAATACACCCAGGACATATATTCTTTCTAAAAGAAGCCAGCAAACAAGGCAAACTCTATGTAATAGTAGCAAGAGACGAAACAGTAAAAAAGCTAAAAGGACGCGAGCCAATCATACCCGAAAAACAGCGACTCGAAGTAGTCAAAAGCATAAGATACGTATACCAAGCCAAGCTAGGCCGAAAAGACTTCAACATCAAAAAAACAATAGAAGAAGTAAAACCCGACCTAGTAATCCTAGGCCCAGACCAAGACCAGCTAAAAACGCTCCTAAAAAAACTCAACATAAAATACATGCAAATAGATACGAGAAACCACGACTACCCACTAAGCTCAACCACCCAAATAATAAGAAAAATACTAGAAAGCAGGGACAAAACCCCAGAACAATAAAAATTTATTTTCCCTCACACCACAAGTAATAGCAGGGCCGGTAGCTCAGTTCGGTAGAGCGCCCGGCTCTTAACCGGGTGGTCGCGGGTTCGAGTCCCGCCCGGCCCGCCATTTTGCTTTGTAAGCTATCCTGCCTGATCATAAGTTTTCTGACGCTGATCTTTTTGCGAATCCTTAATTTTTATACTTGTAGTTTTTTGTGCGCAATAAAAATTGAGATTATTATTCTCTATTCTTCGAGTGCCTTGGCAATCTCTTGGGGTACGTCTACTTCATGGAGGAAGAATTTATCAATTACTTCTAGGGCTTGCTTCTTTCTAGCCTTATGCTCTGCAAGTTTTCTTATTAAAGCTTCAGCAAGCACACGTTTGCATTCGCCGCATAGCAACTCTCCGCTTCTGCATCGAGCAGCATGCTCATTCATAGCTTTCAAATCATCAAAGACAAAAACCTTTAACCATTCATAAACTACACATACCTCAGGATTACCCCCGAGTTTCTTTTGTTCCTTAACTGTGGACCGCCCACCGGTAAATGCCATCCAGATCTTTTGTTTGATATCTTCATTGCTGTCAACCAAAAATACTGAAGTTTCAGGTTTCGAGGCCGACATCGGTTCGCGGGTTAAGCCTGAGACATACTTAGAATAGACAGCAGCAGGCTTCCTCAAGCCGGCCTTCATAGCAACATCTCTAGTTAGTCGCATGTAGGGATCCTGATCCATTGCAATAGGTACTAGAACGGGAAGCCCCTTTTTCGCTGTCGGTAATAACATGTGAGCTGCTTGAACTGCCGCGTAGAAGATAACGCCTGAGTTGACGCCTTTGTCCTCTAGCCCAAATGTTGCCCTTACAGTGTTTAGTGTTAGATGTCTGGAGAGTTTAACAGAGAGGCTATATACATCGTCTAATTTTGTTGAGATGAAGAAGAATGTTTTACCTTCTTTAAATCCAAGGGCTATTAGATCAAGAGCATTGTCAATTGCATAAACATATGCTTGACTTAGGCTTTCTACTTTTCCAAAGACATACTTTTCATCGTCAGACAAAGGTATGTAAACCTCTGCATCAAGCTCGTCCTGCAGCCATTTAACGAACTGGAAAATAACTAAATGGCCTATGTGCATGTAATTTGAGGGGCCTCTGCCAGAAACTATTGAAACAGGGTTATCCTTGGCTCTTTCTTTAAGGTAAATGTCTAGGTCTCTATGTGCATAAAATAGCTTCGTAAGCAGAAACTTATGCGGCTTTCGGAAGCTTGAAATAATTCTATCGGTTATTGGCTTTGCACCAAACTCCTTTAAAAGCCTTTCATAATCCCTTTTCTTTGTGAGTTCCTGAGCGCTCTCAGTCACGCCAAAGGTAAACACCCATTCCCTGCCACCTGAGCGCTCTTTGAGCCTCAATATGTGAAGACTGAGTTGTTAATAAATGTGCTCTAGAAGGTTAAAGTTAGATTAGAAGATGCATCTTGCCATAACGGCAATTGCTTGAAACCGGGTCTTAAGATCTGGAAAGCCGTGGCCAAACGGTTAGTCGAGAAACAGAAAAAGTTTCTTGAAACTACTATGGCTCTTTTTCTCTTCAATTCCCCCCCCGTAGCGCGCAGCTAGAACGCCCGTAAAAAGGCGGCTGCTTATATTGAGAACTAGAAGAAAGCTGCAAGTCCTGGCTTCGAGTCCTAGCCCGCTACAAAAAAACATCGCGAGGGTAACGAGGTTTTTTCAAGATAATTTTATAATATTTCTATACCCCCGTCATAAGGGGGATTTCATGCGGAGCCCCGGTAAGCTGTACTTCGGCCCGGCCGGGATACCTCACTCAGCGAAGGGCAAACCCATCAAGGAAGGAGTAATCGAAGTAAAGAGGCTAGGGCTAGACGCAATGGAGATAGAATTCGTGCGCCGAATCTCCCTTACCGAGAAAGCAGCAGTCGAGGTAGAAAAAGCTGCCAGAAGCCTAGGCGTCCTACTGACAGTCCATGCCCCCTACTACATCAACTTGGCCTCAAAGGACCAGGACAAGATAGAGAAGAGCATAGAAAGAATAGTGAAATCTGCCATCATAGGGAAAAAAGCGGGAGCATGGAGCGTCTGCTTCCACGCTGGCTACTACCTCGGCAGAAGCCCCGACGAAGTATACCGAATAATCAGAGATGCTCTCCAGCGCGCCCTAGAAGAACTAGACTCCGCAGGCGTAAAAATATGGATAAGGCCCGAAACCACAGGAAAACCTACGCAGTTCGGATCCTTGGAAGAAACAGTGAAGCTCAGCCAGGAACTTGAAAACGTCCTACCAGTAGTAGACTTCGCCCACCTTCACGCAAGAAGCAACGGCAAATACAACACCTACGAAGAATTTGCAAGCGTGCTAGAATACATAGAAAAACACCTAGGAAAAACAGCGCTAAGAAACATGCACATACACATCTCAGGCATAGACTACGGAGAAAAAGGGGAAATCCAGCACCTCAACCTCGAAGAATCCGACCTAAACTACAAAGACCTAATAAAAGCGCTACGCGACTTTAACGTCAAAGGAGCAGTAATATGCGAAAGTCCCAACCTCGAAGAAGACGCCCTCCTCCTCCGAAACACCTACAGAAAAACCCGCAAGCGAAAAACCAATATACCCCGCAAGAAGTAAATAAAATGCGGAGTTCGGGCATCCAGCCCATGCGGAGCCCCGGTAGCTCAGCGGGAGAGCGTCCGGCTGAAGACCGGAAGGATGGAGCCCGGACCTACGGGCTCCATTCCAATCCCGGGTTCAAATCCCGGCCGGGGCACCATTTTAATTCTTATTTTCTATGTTTTTGATTATTTTGGTGAAGAGGAGGAGTTTTTCTTCCCAGCGTACACTGCTACGTCTGTAGTGTTTGCTCCATTCTTTGAACCTTTCACTGGGTTTTAGATGTCTTAGTTTTAGGAGTAATAGGATTCTTCGTTTGCGCTTGCTTTCTCTGAATCCTATGAGGGTTGCGAACTTCTCGAGGCTTTCCCAGCCATACATGTACAGTATCCAGAGTTCTCGGGATTTTTTGGATTTGCCTTTTTTGGCCTTAACTTTGGGCGGAATGTGGTGTTCGTTTGCTTTTAAGCCGTAATCTTCAAGTATTTTCTTTGCGAAACCAATTACTTCCCTGTCTCCATTTACTAAACTTATCTTGACGCTGTAGAGGGCTCGCTTCTTGTGGTCTACACGTGGACTGACTGCTCCTTCAGAATCGAATAGGCCTTTCAGGAACTCCAGTGGATAAACGTAAGCTACTACTTTCCATAGCTTACTGTACCATAGCTCTTTAAGCCATCCTGCGTTATCGTAAGTCTTCCAGTAGCCGTCTTTTTCGTGTATCTTTAATTTTACACCTGTAGTTTCCCAGTACTTTTTGGCATAATATTTAGCGAACTCCTTATTTTTTACGGAGAGTCCATGACCGTCCTTAGTGCGTTTATGATCGCCGACGAGAACGCCTACCAAATAACCCAAGGCTGGGCATGGCTTAATCGGAGTAATGTTGAGCTTGCTTCTGCCAGTTATCCAGAAGTAAACTGTTAGCCCCGGGACTCTGATTGGTAGATGTTTATTTATGTACGAAGATATTTTCTTGTATCCCCAGTTTGGGTGTAGTTTCTTAACAATAATAGCCATCTCGTATGCTTGATGATAGAAGAGCGCTTTCTCTAATGAAGACGGTCTGAAGCGGTGCTTTTTATTATGGTGAAGCCAATGATTCACAGTATTTATAGATACTTTATAGCCAAGTTTAAGGAGGGCACGCCAAATTTTCCTCTTACCCCAGCCTGTCAGGAAGCGTAAAAGAATTGTGGCTCTATAAGCATTAACGTAAATATCCTCCCTCCCCTGTCCGTAAGAATTGCTCATATTCTCACCCCACTCCGAGGTGGCTTTTCACCCGCCCCGGGGCCTCGCACCCACAACTCACGGCTAAACGTAGGGTTGTGTCCCGAGGCGGAGCCATCTCGAGACAGGGCCGCTGAACACCAGCGAGCGCTTTTCACCGAATCCTGCGGGACCGCTCAGTCCGCCGCGCTCCTCCTGGAAAGCGGGCAGGCTGTGCTGTTGCCGCTTACCCCTCCCCATCTACCGCCGCCTCAGGGCAACGGCTGGGCGGAACCCGCCCAATAATTCTATTTAATAAACCTTAAATAAAAAGGAGAGCACTATAAAACAAAACGATCTTTAGCTGCGCGCTAGAGCTATTCTCGCTATGTTACCGTGTGCGTAAGAATAATTTCAGCACACCCTGTAGGAGAAGCTAAAGTGCAGACAATGACTAAGTATAAGAACTGTCTTTTTAACTCATTATTGAACAAATGTACTATTTGAGGCTATTTGATCCTTGGAAGAACAAACTTTGCACATGCCCGCCGAAGTATTCGCTGAGTCCATACACGGGTTGTAGTCACTTTTGCCTGTATTGCTACGCAACCTCGTATATTGGGCTTAGGAAGAGCACGCCGAAGAAAGATTTCCTGCACAGGCTGGCAAGGGATCTAGCTAAAGCTGACAGGCATTTACCAGTAAGTATGAGTAACAGCAGCGACCCCTATCCTCCCGAGGAAAGAAGCGTGGGGCTAACTCGCGCTACGTTGAGGCTTCTAAGGGAGAAGGGGTTTCGGGTCATGATTGTAACGAAGTCGGACATAGTCCTCAGGGACGTTGGCATCCTAGCTGAAAGAGGGTTCGCTGTCAGCTTAACTATTACCACGTTGGACAGCAACTTAGCGAGACGCCTAGAGCCCGCGGCTCCGCCGCCTGATAAGAGGCTTCGTGCGGTAGAAGTGCTAAGCGAGAATGGAGTGCCGGTTGTAGTGCGAATAGACCCCGTTATTCCCGGGCTTACGGATAAGGATGAAGACTTGATCGAACTTGTTGATAGCGTAGTAGATGCTGGAGCGAAGCACGTTGTAACATCAACGTATAAAGCAAAGCCGGATAACTTTGCGAGGATGCTTCGGGCTTTTCCGGAAAAAGCGGAAACGTGGAGAGAGCTTTACCTGAAAAGGGGGGAGCGTATAGGCGGCTACTGGTACCTTCCCCGCAACCTAAGGGAGCGCATGTTACAGCCTGTCACAGACCAGGCGAGGAAGAGAGGGATAACTTACGCCACATGCAGAGAAGGGCTAACTTCAAAAAGGTTTTTCAACGCTCCAACATGTGACGGCACGCACCTCCTCCGTACCTAAACAATTTAAACCTAGCCGCGGATAAGCAATTGGGCCCGTGGCCAAGCCAGGATATGGCGGCGGCCTTCGGTCAACAGCTGGGAGAAAGCCGCAGGTCCCGGGTTCGAATCCCGGCGGGCCCGCCACTCAACTAAGCTCTTAACTTTTTAACTAAGGCCACAGTTACTGTATAAGGGTCTATAATGCACCTATCCATAATCTTCGTTGACGCAGCACTTGAGCTCGTGCCGAAAAGCTTATGGGGCCATCCTTCGGTGAGGGCTACAGCTGCGCGCCGCGGCAAAAAACCGGGAGAAATACTGCTAGACAAGTCTCTCCACTACCACGCAATGAAGCGCCTCCCCTTCTCTCATAAAAGAGGAAGGCCGGATATTCTGCATGTTTGCCTCCTGCTCGCGCTTTCATCGATTCTGAATAAGGAAGGATGGCTGCGCGTCTACGTTGAAACCCTCGAAAAGCGGTGGATTACAATCAACCCTGAGACACGGCTACCGAGGAATTATAACCGCTTTGTAGGCTTAATGGAGCAGCTTCTAATATACGGTAAGGTTCCGCCCGGCGCCAGCGACCCGCTAATGAAGGTTGAACGCGTCTCCTCTTTGCGGGAGAAGTTCGCGGAGTTAGGCATCTCCAGGGTTTACTTGCTCAGCGAGAAAGGCAAACTCATTAAGGCTAGGCGGCTGGCGGAGGAGATCGTGCATGAGAAATCGCCGGCTGTGCTTATCGGCTGTTTTTCCCGAGGAGATGTAAGCGAGGAGGTTCAAAACTCGGCTGATGAAATGGTGGCTATCGCTCCCTACTCTCTAGATGCCTGGGCAGTAACGTGCAGGATAATCTCATCGGTGGAGGATGTAGTTGAAGCTCGAGGTGAACGCCTTGAAAATCCTGGAAAAGGATAAGAAGAAGGGGATACTGGAGGTACAAATAGAAGACCCTGAAGACCTGTACTTCATCGTTCTAATTCTTAGAAAAGGCGATCTAATCTACGCTTGGACTCTGAGGCAAGAAAAGATCTCAAGGGTTTCAGGAGAGGAAAGAGGCGAAAGGGTGCGCGCATATATTGGCATCAAGCTGGAAGCAATAGAGTTTCAACGCTTCACCTACAGGTTGAGGCTTCGGGGACGAATAGTCGAGGCGCCCGAATTCCTACACGCAAAGGGCGAGTATCACACACTCAGCATAGGAGTCGGCGACGCCGTCAAAATTGTTAAAGAAGAAGGGATAAGCGCATTTGAGGAGAAAATCGTAGATTTCTCCTCAAGGTTCCGCGCAAAATACCTCATACTTTCACTTGACCTGGAGGAGATAGCCCTCGGAATACTTAGACCGCAGGGACTTGAACTCGTAGTGAGAAACTCTCTCCCCCGCGTTAGAAGCTATAAAGAAAACGAAAGCATAAGAGAGCATGCCAAACTAGTTTTCGAAAAAGCTGCAGATATCCTATCAGAACACGTGGAGAGATTCGGCAAAGTAGAAGGATTGATAATTCTTACCACACCCCTGCTAGCGAGATGGGTACATGAAGACTTTATGCCCCTGCTGAAATCTATAAAAATGCGGGAAGTAAAGTTGCTAACGGTTTCAGAAGGCGGACTCGCTGGGATATACGAGGCTCTACGCGGGGACGAACTCAGAAAAATAGCGAAAAATCTCAGGTTACTAGAGGAAACAAAAATAGTACAAGAACTAGTTCAGCAGCTCTCCCGCGACGCAAAAAACATAGCTATAGGCCCAGCCGAAGTCTCAAAGGCAGTAGAGTGGGGAGTCGCGAAGACGCTAATCGTGTTGGATAAGCTACTATTCAAGGACGAGAAAATACATAGAACAGTAAGAAAGGCCGCAGCTTCCGGCATAGACTTTAAAATAATATCCGGTGAAAGCGAGCAGGGGAGAATACTAGAGGGGCTAGGAGGAATAGCCGCTTTCCTCTACTACCCGCTGGAGGGGTACGGGTGAACCCATACAGGGCCAGACAAATACTCCGGGAACACGGCATAAGACCTCGGAAAAGGCTCAGCCAGAGCTTCTTCACCTCAAGAAAAATTGCCCGCTTTATGGTTGATGCCCTCGAGCTCGCCAGGCAAGACAGAGTCTACGAAGTGGGAACAGGCCTTGGCGCGCTAACCTACGAGGCCGCCTTAAGAGGAGTATACACGCTAACCTGCGAGATAGATTTAAGAATAGCCAAAATCGCAAAAAAGTTTTTGCCCTTTCCCAATATAGACATCGTTGTTGCCGACGCCCTGCACATAGGAATACCGCCCAGAACAACCAAAGTCTTGTCAAATGTCCCTTACGGTATTTCGTCTAAGCTCTTGCTTATGCTGCTAAAAGAGGGAACATACGAGTTGGCGGTGCTAACGTTGCAGAAGGAGTTTGCTGAGAGACTTGTAGCCGAGCCCGGAACAAAAAAATATGGTAGGCTAACGGTTCTAGCAAAGCTTTTAGCCGAAGTCGAGGTGCTAAGGACAGTGCCCAGCAGAGCCTTCTACCCTCCCCCCGAAGTCGAGTCTACAATAGTTAAGATTAAACCCAAGCCATCGCCGAAACACGTCGAAATAGAAAGACTTGAAGAAACAACCCGCATACTGTTTTCCCAGAGAAGGAGAAAACTCGTAAAAGTTCTCAGAAACAAATTTAACGCCAGCACTGTCGACCTCTCCCCAAAGCTCCTTGAAAAAAGGGTCTACCAGCTTACTCCCGAAGAACTCTTAGAAATATCTAGGCGGATTTCCTAGCCTTCTTCTCCCGCAGATACGGTATCCTATACACCTTCCCACAATACAGACACGTTATAACTACGTGAGGAAAACGGCGCTGCACCAGCCTTACCCTGGCAGTTCTCCCCGGTATCAAAGGCGTACCGCACTTTCTACAAAACTTTCTCTTTAGGTCTCTAGGCACCTTCGCACGCACACGCTTAAGCAGAGCCATTGCCAGCAAGTTATACCTCCTAGCAAGCTCCTCGTCCTCACTATGCATCTTCCAGCTTAGTTCAACTAGCCTTCGAGCCCTTTGAACAGCCAAGTCGCGTAAGTACCGCTTCCTCGAAAATCTGCCCCGCAAAGTCTCGCCTAAAAAATAACACTTAAGTAAGTCTTGTTTCTTTTCCAGGTGGGTTAGTGGTATGAGGCATTCAAGAGGCTTCAGGACTAGGGGGAGGCGGCTGCTCTCTAAGCCTCCGAGAGAAAGAGGGAGGGGCAGCATAGGTTACCTTCTCTATGAATATAACATCGGGGAAAAGGTAGTTATAGACATAAGGCCGGGGCCAAAGATATCCACCGCGCCGCACCGCAGATATCAGGGCAAAGTAGCGACAGTAGTAGCTAAAAGGGGGCGAGCCTACATCCTAAAGCTTAAGATAGGAAACAAGGAAAAAACAATAATAACCACGAAAGAACATATAAAACCTTTCGTACAGGCAAGTTTGAGTTAAGATTCTTTAACAATATATGGGGTATTAATTTATAGCTCTTTTACCTACTTTATACTTAGCTAGCCTTAACGTATATGAAAAGAGTGGTGTTAATTAATGTCTAAGGTAGTAAAACAGAAGAACCTAACATTAGCTGAAGTTGTAGAAATATTAGAGGAAATAAGGAAAAAAAGAGAACTAACCTCGATAGAAACGTACACTTTTGACTACGCCAAAAAATTCTCCAAAACCAACGCAGAAAACGCTAGAAAAGCCGTAGAAGAGCTAGTGAAGCTCGGGCTCCCAGACAACATAGCCGTACAACTCGTAAACATAATGCCGGAAGACGAAGACGAAATAAGGGCACTTCTAGCCCCCTACATGAGGGCTCTAACCTCCAATCAAATAAAAGGGATACTGGAGATCCTGGGAAAGTATAAAGCCGAGCCCGAGGGGTGACCCCCTCCTTGCTGAGACAAAGGCGAGCGCCTTCTCCGCCCGAGCGCAAACGAGAAGACGTAGCCTACATACTGGATTTCCTACCCTATGGATACGGGCCAGGATACCGAGGCAGAAGAAGGGCTAGACACAAAGGACCAGTAGCGCAGGCAGTCGGCGAAAGATACTTCATACTCCTGGAGCTATCACTTCTTCCCGGGATCCAGCTAAACACGGGCGACCCCGTATACCTCGGCGGCGGGCTTGACAGGGAAGTTATAAGGGTTACGGGAAGACTCAGCTATGACGAGCTTACAACTACCGCTAGGGCAGAACTCCCCCACGTAGTGGAGAAGATAGTGAAGAAGAGGGAGCAGGATTTCGTCAAATTCTTCAACGAAGCCGAGCCTCTAACAACCAAGATGCACGCGCTGGAGCTGCTGAGAGGCATAGGGAAGAAAACCCTTTGGAAAATACTCGAGGAGAGGAGGAAGAAGCCTTTTACCTCCTTTGAGGATATACGCCGAAGAGTTAAGATAGACCCTCTAAAGTTAGTAGTTGAGAGAATAGTAGATGAGTTGAGAGAAGAACAAAAACACTATTTATTTGTCAGTCCTCCTAGGAGAAGGTTTCCAAGGTATCGGGAGTTCACCGGGTTCTCATAATCTTGTATCTGCCCATTATCTCCCAGACTTCTACCTCAACGCCTGGCTCGAGCTTCGACCTTATCTCTTCTTCCTCTGGCAGAAGGGTCTCGAAGGTAGAGTAGTCCTCCATACTCATAAGCTGGACGCTGTCCCCCGACACGGAAATAACTTGAGCCGTGAATTTCCTAACCATGGGCACCTCGACCATGGCATCAGCGGGAGATATCATGGTTCTCTTAACTCCGTCAAAGATCCCTATACCAACAAGCCTAACCTTCGCTGCTCCATGTTTGCCGGGCTTACTCTTGTCCAGCTGAACTATCTTGCAAGGCTCGCCGTCAATGACTACGAAGTTGCCAACCTTGAGGCTGCCAGCCTCCACAGGCCTAGTAGACATGCCTATATGCACCTCAATCTAAAACTACGCTCAATATTATAATTCTTTACCTTTAACCAGTTTCCCCCGCTGCTTCTGCCAGCCTCGTGATGCGCTCCCTCTGCTTCATAAGCCGCGTAATATAGCCCGCGACTTGGTTTCGTATTCTCTTCGAAGTTATATCGGTAAGCTCCATCACTGCTTTCTTATTCTCCTCGAAATCTGTGGTGAACCTGTCCGGGTACATTTCAACCAGCTTTCTCGCCGTATTCTTAATGTATTTAGGCCTAACTTTCCCCATATTAACCCAGCTCTAATAAAAACGGAGAGATATATTTTTGCTGTTAAAACAGAAGCTCCAGGAAATGGTAGGACAAGGCGGCAGCGGCAAAAGCCAGTAGAAGCTCGTAAGCCACCATAAAAAACGTCAGTTTGAGGCTTTTAGACTCAGAGTAAAACACGATAAGCGTAGGTATACACGGAGTATAGATCGCGGCCGCTATTGCAAAGGCTGCAGCCTGGGGAACAGAGCTAAGCACCGAGCCCACCGCCGCTAAGGGATTAGGGGACTGAGAGGCAATCATTAACGCGCTTATCATGCCCTCTTTAGCGACAAAGCCAGCTTCAAAAGCAAACATTATCCTCCAGTCCCCGAGACCAGCCAGACTGCCCAGAGGCGCCAGCGCGAGCCCCAAAAAGTAAGCAAAGGAGCCGCTAGGCGCCGCAGCGCCAGCAGGGCCGTAATTCACCAGAAACCACATTACAATTGAGAGCGACAAGATCACAACTCCCGCTTTCTTGAGGAAATGCACGCCGTGATCCCAAGCATACCACGAAAGAACTCTGAAGCTAGGCCTATGGTAGGGCGGAAGCTCTATCAAAAGGTCAGGCGGCTCGTAGCCTTTAAGCACGGAGGCCCTAAGCAGAAAACTAACAGTAACGAGGAGAAGCAGAGAAACCGCGTAAACTGAAAAGACAAACAACGCTTGAACCATATAATTATGAGTTACGGCGGAAGCCACAACAAGAATAACGAAAAGCCTGGCTTGACACGGAATAAGCGGGTCGATGAGCATGGCCAGAAGCCTTTCCTTCTCCTCCTCCAGAACCCTTGTCCCTAGAATTGAGGGAACATTGCAGCCGAAGCCAAGGATAAGGGGGAGAACGGCCTTCCCGCTAAGCCCAACCTTCCTCGCAAGCCTATCAGTTACTACGGCTATCCTAGCGAAAAGCCCAGAGTCCTCTAAGAACCCGAATGCTATATATACAGTTAGTATCAAAGGGAAAAAGCTTAAAACGCCGCCTACTCCGCCAATGACTCCATCGCTTACTAGCTCCGCAAGCCATCTGGGCGCTTCAAGCGACAGAAGAGACGAATATGCGATACTAGCGGCTACATCAAATGCCATGCCAAGCAGCCCCGTTAAGCTGTTATCCTCGACAAACGAGGCGAGATCTTCCCGCCCAAGAACCTCAAACACGACGTTTAGCGGAAACCCAGTATTAACGCTGAAAACTGCGACCAGGGTTGAAATTAGCATAACAAGAGAAAGAAGCGGCCCGTACACGGGATGAAGAAGCACGCCATCTACTTTTTCGGTGAAAGAAGGAGCTGAAATCTCCTCTACAGCAACGCAGTCCCTGTAAAGACGGGAAATAATCTCGTATCTCCTACCTATAACCAGTATCTCAGGCGATGAGCCAAGCTCTTCCTCAACTCTGCGCCTAATATTCGCTACATCTTCCAGCACGCTACTACATCGCTTTTTTAAAAGCTCCTCAAGCTCCTTATCACCTTCAAGAAGTCTAATCGCTAGCCATCTCGAAGGATATTCTCCTACCTCTTTACAGTCCTCTAAAGCTCTCTTCAAATCCCTTATGTAATATTCAAGCGCCCCATACTCTACCCTCCGAGGACTCGTCCTTATTCTGCCTCTAGCCACGTCATAAGCAACCTTTACAAGCTCGCGCAACCCCATCCTTTTAAGAGCAGATATCTCAACCACCGGGACGCCGAGTTCCCTGCTAAGCCTAGAAGCCCTAATATGTATTCCTCTCTTTAAAGCTGCATCAGCCTTGTTCAGCGCAATGACAACCTTGCCAGTTAACTCGAGCACTTGAAGGGCGAGGTACATGGATGGCTGAAACTCTAGCATATTTACAATAACGATAACGACGTCGGGCTTTTCCTTCACGATGAACTCTCTTGCCACGATCTCTTCGTCGCTAACGGCGCCTAAACTGTAAGTACCCGGCAGGTCTACAACTCTAATGCGGTTACCTTCAAAATCGATGAACCCTTCATAGCGTTCAATAGTTTTCCCAGGCCAGTTTCCAACATGCTGCTTCTTACCGGTCAAAACATTAAAAAGAGTGCTCTTGCCGACGTTCGGGCTACCCGCCAACGCGAAGACGAGCTCAGGCATTCACTCGCGCACCACGTCTACCAGTATACGCCTAGCATGCCCCCTACCCAAAGCGAAGCGCGCGCCCCGCACCTCGACAATAATAGGCCCCGGAGCCTTCGAAACAACCCTAACTACCGCGCTCGGCGTCAATCCTATCTCTAAGAGCCTCCGCGCCTGCCCCCGCCCCCTAGCCCTAATCTCCACAATCCTCAAAGGAACGTTTTCAGGCGCTTCTGAAAGGGGAAACGGCATATACACCACACTACACAACCCTACCGTTTGATAAATCTTAGAAGTTTATATGCATTTAGTAAAGTATGGAAAGAACTACAGTAGCACGCTCCTCAAGTCGTATTCTGCAAGGTTCCCCTCAAGCACGTACCTCAGCTCTCCTGGGTTAACCACAGGCCTAGGAAACATATCCCTATTATCCGTCGTAAGACGAGGACAAGCAGTATTAACAAAAGCGTCGCAAGAGCCCAGGTTAAGAAGCTTCTCTCCACTGAACTCGTTCAACGCGACAATAAGCCCCCGCCTGCCAGCCTTTTCAAGCCGCCTCTTAACCTCCAAAGCCAGGGCAAACCTGTTCTGCCCCGGCTTAACAGAAACCAAAATAAAAAATTTCTCCGCTGAAGCTGCTTCTGCAAGGTCGCTTAGCCTCCTCGCCAAGACGCGTTGCCTTAGCTTTTCAACAGTGCGAACACGACCTAAGTATGGGTCAAAAGCCAAAACCTCCCTATCCGTCATAAAGGATAAGCCCAAAGCGTGGAAAACGCCCCCAGCAATCACCACGTAAACGTCCACGTCCGCAACCATCGTGGCCGAATAGTCGCAGCCGATAACGAGCCCGGGAAACCTTCCACCACCTATCTTTACCTCGAAACCCTCCTCCTCCAGCTCCCTCCTAACCTTCTCTAAGCCCTTTAGGTGTTGAACACTGGCAGCCAGCCCCACTCTTCTAACTCTCATAGCTTTAAGCTGGCTAAGAAGAGGTTCCACGTCTAAGCGCAGCGCAGCGTAGCCAGGAATGAAAAGAACGTTGAAACCTGAGATCTTGAAGCGAACTGGCCCGTGGTGGCCAACGTGCAAAATGTGCTTGATTCCTAATGCCTCAGCTTCGCAAAAAGCCAAGTCGCAGCCGCCCCAGCTGTGCTCACCTGACAAAACGACGGTAATCCCTATTTCCTCTAGAGCTTCTAGGAGACTGGACAGATAGGGCTTCACGCCGTCAGGAGCCTGCACCAACAAAAATTTCGCGTCGCTTCCCTTAACCCATTTTAGAATTTTCTCCACCTCAAAGTCATACATCAATCACGAAACCTCTCTATAGTCTATTCCAAGGGAATCAGCATAGCTGTACGCTTCCCGCAGCTCTTCGCGGCTCGGACGCCTAGCGACGTCGGGATAGTCTTCAGGCTTAAGGGCTACAAGGTGCTCAGGCCTATACTGGTCCATAATGTTCACAAGCGCCCTATCGCAGTTATCCTTTATCCACTTAAGCACGGGCTTAGTGCAGCACTCTACGTGTGACGGGAGAACGAGGTGCCGAATAATTATGCTGCTGAAGCGGCTACCACATATCACTTTATGGTTTCTAGCCACGACGTCAAAGTATCTGGGAACCCTACTCAGCCTAAGTGCGCACTCGTTGTTTCCATACTTGAAGTCCGGAAGCCATATGTCAACAATATCCAGCAAGAGCTCCAGCGCCTCCGAACTCATATACATATTGCTGTTCCATAGCAACGGCACGTCGGCGTCCATGAACTTCAAGGACTCGAGAACAGTGTGAAGGTTCTGGTCTGGATTGCCTCCGACGTAGTTTATGTTCCTGGCGCCCTCAACGTAAAGCCTCACAGCGATGTCCGCAAGCTCCTTAGGAGAAACCTCTACCCCGTTCTCCGGCCTCGTAGATATATCCCAGTTCTGGCAGAAAACACACTTAAAACTACACCCAGTAAAGAATATCGTGCCGGAAGGAACCAGGGGAGCCTCCTCGCCCATGTGAAGAAAAGCGCTGGCAACCCTTGACGCGCCGCTGAGACCACAAACGCCTCTCTCCCCCTCAAGCCTCCTAGCTCCGCACCTCCACTCACAAAGCCTACACCTAGCCACAAGCCGCTTAACAATATCAACCTTTAAATCTAAAAAACTGTAATCTGGGACCCGGAGCTTCCTAAACCTCTCCGCTGAGCCAACAATTTCAGCGTAAACCTCCACGAACTCAACACTTACGCTCCTATGCAACTCTAAAAGCTCCTTAAGGCTTGCATCCCTGCGGGGAGGATCAACAGCCAGACTCTTAACAACCCTGTACTTAGGCGGCCTCTCCCCCCTCAACACAGAATAATAGTGAACAAGTTTCCTCCTTACAG
>JAPDKD010000106.1 GCA_029258735.1 archaeon
TCACATTGAAGTTGTCGAGAAATTTAACCCACTGACACACGAGAAGGTGCTAATGAGCAAGGTAGTGGCACGCGACCCCCTTTCAGTTGGCGGCACGCGTAATTCTATGAGGGACATTCTGACCGGGCATGCATGGGAGGCACATATCAAATATAATCACAACTACATATTTGACACCGCCCTTATACCCGGAATGATGTACCGCCTAGAAAACAATAAACTCGAACTAGTAGACGTTGAGGTACCAAAAAATGTTGTAGAGACGCTGGCGGAGATATATAACTATAACGAAAAAATTGTAAGCGAAGCAGTGGAGTGGGCTAAACTTCTGCAGGCACCAATACCGCCTATTAAGCGTCTCGCGATAGATATTGAAGTTTATACCGAGGGAGAACACGTTCCTTCTCCCCAAGATCCGCGCGGTGAAGTAATAGCTGTATCGATGGCCGGCTCCGATGGCTTCATGAAAATATTCATTTTAAGACGGCCTGACAAGGGAGAAGAGATACCAAGCTTCAAAAGCGTAGATGGCGAATACGAAGTTGAAATAGAATATTTCGACTCAGAGAAGGAGCTGCTTGAGGCAACTATGAAAATACTTGACAACTACCCACTAATTCTAACCTTTAACGGAGACAATTTCGACCTACCATATCTGAGGGAGAGAGCGCGCAGGCTAGGAATACCGGAAGAAAATATACCAATCATACCTAGACCTAGAGACAGAATGGTTACGCTCCGCAACGCGATTCACATAGACCTTTATAGGTTCTTCAATAATAGATCGATGCAGGTATATGCTTTCGGAAACAAGTATAGAGACGTAAAAACGCTGAACGAGATAGCTAAAGCCCTTCTCGGCATAGGAAAAATATACCTAGAAAAGAGGATCTCCGAGCTAAACTACAAAGAGCTGGCAGAATACTGTTTCAACGACGCATACCTAACTCTCAAGCTTACCCAGTTCTCCGGAGACTTAGTCATAAATCTAATGTTCCTCCTAATGAGGATATCCAAGTTACCGCTAGACGACCTCACCAGGCATAACATCTCAGCGTGGATAAAAAACATGATGTATTTCGAGCATAGAAAATTAGGCTACCTTATTCCACGCCCAGAAGATATAAAGCATGCAAAAGGAGGAACTGCAACCAAAGCAATAATAAAAGGAAAAAAATACATGGGCGCAATAGTGATAGATCCCCTTCCCGGAGTCTTCTTTAACGTCGTAGTAGTAGATTTCGCAAGCCTATACCCATCCGTAATCAAGCGCTGGAACTTATCCTACGAAACCGTTAGATGCCCGCACGAGGAATGCCGAAAAAATAAAGTTCCCGGAACACCTCATTGGGTATGCAGAAAAGTCCGCGGATTAACTTCCAAAATAATAGGGTTCCTACGCGACCTAAGAGTCTACATATACAAGCCGCTGTCAAAGAAGGAAAAGGACCCAACTCTTAGAAACCAGTTCAAAGTGATACAGCAAGCCCTCAAAGTGTTCATAAACGCTTCTTACGGAGTCTTCGGCGCAGAAACCTTCCCGCTCTATTGTCCCCCAATGGCCGAATGCACAACAGCTCTAGGACGCTACTCAATCGCAAGAACAGTCCAACTAGCACATAACCTCGACCTACCTATCCTATACGGCGACACAGACAGCCTATTTCTTTGGAATCCCCCAGAAGACAAGCTCAAAAAATTAATTAAACAGGTAATGGGCGAGCTTCAAATAGACCTCGACATCGACAAGGAATACGTGTGGGTAGCTTTTAGTGGACGTAAAAAGAACTACCTAGGAATACTAAAAGGAGGTTCGATAGACGTTAAAGGCCTACTGGGTAAAAAGAGAAATACGCCGGAATTCCTAAAACAGGTATTTATGGATGTAGCAAAAACCCTTTCCAGTGCTAAAAACGTCGAGGAGTTAGAGAAGGCTCTCGAAGACGTTAAACAACTTGTTATTAAAAGTTATAATAACTTAAAAAACAGCAATTATTCTCTTGATGAGCTGGCAATTAGAGTGACCCTATCTAAGAACCTGGATGAGTATACTAAAACTACGCCTCAGCATATAAAGGCGGCTCGGCTTCTCACTCGCTATGGGCGCCGCATAGAAATGGGCGACATAATAAGTTTTGTTAAAACGCGTGATAAGCTGGGCGTAAAGCCGGTGGAGTTAGCGAGAATAGATGAAATAGATGTTGAAAAATATATAGAACATATGAAAACAGCACTTGAGCAAGTTTTGGAGGCTCTGGACATAAACTTCGAAAGCCTGGTAGGAAACAGGCTGCTCGAAAGTTTCTTATCTGCTTAATCCTCCTCCTTTAACATTTCACTAATTCTTTTTACTTCACCCCTCTTCTTGTATACAATTCTAGTCTCTAAGCGTATAGGGTAGCCCAGCTCCATAAAAATACCATATAGCTGACGGCCGTCAATGTTTCCTGTCAGCCTGCCTTCGTAGAAAAGCCTTCCAATACTCTCGGCGACTTGTCTCGCTATTACTGGATACTGCTTCTCTGCTTTTCGAAACATTTCTCTGCTGTCGCTCGTCAAGTGGCTAACGAAAACTTTGTAAAAATCTACTTTTTGTGTTACCTCCTGCAGGGCTTTTCTTTTTAGTAGCTTCTTCTGAAGCTCCAAGAGCTTCCTCTTTTTAACAAGCTCTAGGTCATCGCTCATGACGGATCCCATTTTAAAGGAACGGTGTCTTTATAATAAATGCTTACATCACATTATTCTGATATGGCTATACTTTGCGATATATGTCATAAAAGAAAAGCTATAGCGAAAATAGAAGGTAAATACTACTGCTACATTTGCGGTAAGCGCCTAATTTTAGAAAAGAATCTAGTTTTACTAAGAAATCTTGCAAAAATGGAATTAATCAAGCTAAACAGCGAAGAAAAAGACTAGTGGCCTCCCTTATGCCTGACAGCTTCATGCCTCTTTTTGGCTTTTCTCTCAAGTAGCTTCTTTTTAATCTTGTAGTTAAGCGTTCTTCTATATTTTTCCTTAATAAGACCTCGCATTTTTCTTCCAGCGCTGGTTTTTCCGCGGAAAACTTTACTCTTATCGAGTTTCACCTTTATAATTTTGGGTAGCGTGGGCTGCGGCGGCTGGATTTCGCCTTTTTTAACCTTTTCAAGCCATTCCTTCAATCTCTGAACGTTAATCTCATAAGTTGATTTACGTCTTTTATCGACGTATATGCCTAACAACCTTGCCTGTCTCTCAGTTAAGCCTACAGCTTTAATTTCTTCGAGAGAGTATCCTCTTCCTACTTTATATTCGCGTGTGGGCGGTTTTGCAAGTATTTTTGGTACCTTAACTAGGGGTTCAGGTGGGGGCACGCTTATCTCGCCAGCCATAACTATTACCTTCCGAAATGAGTATAACGCTATTAAAAAGTTTTAGGTATGCTTTTCAAGCTCCTCTAGCAACCTTCTTCTGGCAACAAATATAAGAATACCTCCAATAACAAGTCCCGTAACTAAGCCTAAGCCTCCAACTATTATTGACCAACGCCTAAACGAGCCTAACGCGAGGTCTTCAAGCTCTTTTTTCATTACTACCGCTAAAACAAAAGCAGCCAAACATAAAAGAGTATAAGGCAAGAGAATTGAAAATCGCGCAGGGCCTCCAGTAAACAGGATAATAGTTGCAAGCAGTGCGTTTATGGCAAAGAAGATTAACGCTATAGAAACATAGCGCATGGCTGCACGAACAGCCCTCTTTTGCCGAATATACATGGTAACGTCACTAAGTGAAATTGTATAGGACCCTTATAATAATCTGCGCCGCAAAGCTAGTTGAGAACCCCCAAAGCAAAAGCGATAGCTTCTCTATCAGTACGCCTGTTGCTACTCTTCTAGATAAAACTAATTTAAGAACAGTTGAACTAAAAATTACAGCCGCTGCGAGAAGCCCCTCAAGGCTAAAATAATATAGTAAAAGCACTCCAAAAAGGAAGCCAGAAGGATCCAACGGAACTTTCTTCGTACTTGCAATATAAATGAAAAAGAAGAAAGAGGAAACAAGCATGCCTAACACTACATAGGCAGGATTATATGATTGATATATACTAATCGCTATAAACCTTTCAGGAGAAAACAGCGTAAATGCTTCTTTGAGATGCAAGTAAGCATAGAGTAAAGAGGAGGCGAAGATCGACAATCCAGCAGCTAATATCGTAAGTAACCCTCCTTTAAACGACTGAAGCATTTTAGATTCATCGACAAACGCTAGGGCTGAACCAATAAGAACGGGAAAAAGAGGAACCATAAAGACAAAAAGTATCGGAATTAAATAATCTGAAAAAGGCTTATAAAAAGAAAGAAAAGAAAAAGGAGGTAGAATTTTCGACGGAAAATAGCTTAATCCTTCTCCAAGAAATACAATTAGCAGAAGCGTCATAGAATGATCCAACCGAACAAGCGCAGGAACAATTAGGCAAAACAATGCTAGGTTAATAACTATAATAAATACGGCATCAAAAGATGCAAGCAGAAACAACGCTAATGAACCAAGGACTAAAAACAAGATGAAAAGTAAAGCGGGCGCAGGCAGATTAACCTCATAATATTTGGAATATTTACGCCTAGAAAAGAAGCTGAAAAACACCATCATAAACAAGTAGCCTATAATAGCTCCGAGAGTGAACCCAAACTTATCAGCTACAATATAAGCTACAAAGGAACCTATAAGTCCAGAAAGCCCAAAAGAAAATGTCGTTAAAAAAGCTGTAACACCAGCAAAAACATAGGGTATAAGTGAACCACCTAAAAGAAAAGTCGATGAAAAACCAGCGGCAGCTGTTATTAAATTTGCAACTCTGCCGCTTAACAAACCTAAACTGGCAAAATGAACCGACTTGACTAGTGGACGAGGAGTTTTCTCGACCGAAACCCAGAAAGAGCGAAGAAGGATATACACAGCGTATCCCAACATAAATTGTGAGAGAAGAAAAATAGTCCAAACAAGAATTATGCTCAGCATCGAAAGAGAAAAAGGTTCATTCACATTTATTTTTGGCAATAATTCTCTAAGGAAAGGAGACTCCGGTTCTTTTCCATGAAGATACAGCGAAACAATATACAAAGGAGCATAACCAGCTAATGCAGGCATTGAAAGGAAAAACGATACTAAAAATAGCCCAACAAAAAAGTTAGCTAGTTCTCTTCGTTTATAAACCTTTAGAAACACTATAAAGAGCACTACAGCGAAGCTTAATACAGAATATAATGGAACATTCTCTTCACCGAGATATGGTAGAGCAAACCCGATAAGTAAAACAGACGAAAACGTAAGTAAGACTATAAGAATACTAAAAATTCTACTCAAGGCCACCCACTCTTCCAATTCTCTTAAACTGAATATTGCCCCGTCCTCTATTGTAATACTGTCTTAAAATGGGGCATCCAGAACCCTTATTCTCACAGTAGGCTAAAAGCCTGTTTCGCGTTTTCCTCCAGTCCTCGAGCGAAAGGAAAACACATCTCATTCCCGAAGCCGTATAAGCGTAAAACTTGCAACGTCCTTTCTCCACCACAAAACACACCGTCTAAAACAGTTAAGAGACTTCGTTATTAAAAATCACGCTCATAAATTTAATTATAAAAATTCCCGGTACATTAAAGCTTCAGATATGCCAGCAAACCTGCCACCGGAAGCAAAGAAAAAATGGGCAAAGGTTCTCGAAGCAAAAACTCCAGCCGAGAAAATAAAGGCACTCGAAGACTTTTTATCAGCAGTACCTAAACATAAAGGAACAGAAAAACTAAGACGACAAATTAAAAGAAAAATAGCCCAGCTACGACGAGAAATGGAGCTAGCCAGTAAAAAGAAAGCAGGAAGAATATCATTCTTCATAGAGAAAGAAGGAGATCTTCAACTAGTTCTTCTAGGCCTACCAAATAGCGGTAAATCATCTCTGATTTCAGTACTTACTGGTGTCGGCGAATACGGAACCTCAACACCATTCGAGACAAAGAAACCCGTTCCAGGAATGCTAGAATGGGAAGGACTAAAAATACAGTTAGTTGATACACCCTCAATAATTGAAAATGCCTCTAGAGGAGCTGCAGGAGGTCCACTAATTTTAACAATGGCAAAAAACGCGGACGGCATACTATTAATTATCGACTTAAGCGGCGACCCAGCCTACCAGTTACACGTATTGTTTAACGAGCTAGAAAATTTCAACATAGTTCTGAAGAGAAAAGAAGAGAAGGTAATTATAGAAAAAACACGCGGCGGGGGCGTAGTAGTTCTAGGAACGCTAGAAAAGTGCACATTAAAGGACATAAAAGATATGTTAAAAAGCTACGGAATTTATAACGCAATTATACGCATTAATGGCTCAGCGCGGCTGGATGAGATAGAAGAAGCTATCTATGAAACAGGGGAGTATAAACCAGCGTTAGTTGTCGCTACAAAGGCTGACATATCGTCCTCGAAAGTGCATATACTTCAAAAAGAAATGAAAAGGCTGAAGCTCGAGCTTCCAATAATACTTGTAAATACTCTTTCGCTTGCTAAGAAAAAGCACAAATTTGCTGAACTCATAGGTCGATACTTCTTAAAGGAGTTAGGATTAATTAGGGTATACACACGAAACCCAAAAACTGGAGCCGTAGCAAAGCATCCGATAGTACTTAAAAGAGGAGCACGCGTAATTGACGTAGCCGAAAAAATACATAGCTCGCTTGTGAAACATTTTAAATATGCTAAAATATGGAGTGATAGATTGCCATTCAGCCCTCAAAAGGTTGGCTTAGAATTCGTTTTAGAAGATAAAGACATAATAGAAATTCGCTCAAAGATCTAAATTATAGATGCTATTACTGCTGAATTTCTGCTGGCCTGGCCATAACATAAGCATCTTCGCCGTCTCTATAATACCCTCTTATTGTTCTAACCACCTTAAATCCTAGTTTCTTATAAAGAGAAATTGCTGGATTGTTGCTTACTCTCACCTCCAAATATATCTCATCAACGTTATATTCTTCTCTAAGACTTTTTATGGCAGCTTTCATTAAAGCCGTCCCAATCCCTTTTCTTCTCATTTCGGGGTATACAGCTATTGATATTATATGTCCCTGCCTCCCCCATGGCTTAAACCTCGTATAGAGTGAGCCGCGCTCAACGCGGCACATAACGTAACCAACTATTTTTCCGCTAGCTTCAGCTACATAGAATGCTTTTGGATAATATTCCATGTGCATTTTAAAGAAAAAGGGTGGATAATTTTCAGGAAGATTTTCCCTATTTACCTTAATAATGCTGTCAAGGTCTTCGGGGCGCGCCTGACGTATAACATATTCTGACATTTCTTACACCGCTAAAAAAATCTATTAAACCCGTATCGAAAAAATTTACTCTATAAGTACCCCGCGCTCTTTAAGTATCTCGTAAATCTTGTCAACAGCCTCCTTTACTTGGCTCTCCTTTCTCGCGCCTGTGCAAACGATATTTCCACTAGAAAATATCAGTAAAACAACCTTAGGTTCCTTCATTCGATATATCAATCCAGGAAACTGCTCAGGCTCGTACATCGCTCCTTCGAGTTCAAACGCTGCCATTTCAAGATCAACTTGTGCTCGAAGCTTCGCGCTAGCTACAATATTTTGAATCTCAATGATAGGTTCGCTTTTTATCTCAATTCCATGATTTTTTAGAAGCTTAATGATGTTTTTAACTGCTTTATAAACGTCCGACTCGGATTTAGCGCCTGTACACACCATTTTCCCGCTTGAGAAGATTAACGTAGCTGTTTTAGGTTTCTGCATCCTTAGTACCAAGCCAGGAAACTTTCGGATCCCAGCCCTAAATCGGGCTGAGACGTTCCGGGCTGTATTCCGCGTTAGGGACCCTTTCTGCAATTTTTTCTAGGTCAAGTTCCTGGCCCAAAGTAACAGATGCTACAACATTTTCAATACGAAAAGTGGGCTTCTTAATAGGCATCCCCTCCGTAAATTTCATATAGTGGATATATATATCCCCTATATAAACTCTCTTATATAATAATATGGTTTTTCACCGTATTTCTTGAGTTATACGGTAATTTTTTATATTCACTAAGCAAATCAGAAATAGTACCTTTTCAGGGTTCGGTGTCGGAATGAGAGTAAGAAGGTCGCTTAAAGGTGTTGTAATATTTAAAGTAAGTAGAGATATAGACGTTGTAAAAATAGATTTTACACTTTCGGGGCTAAAGTTTTCTGAGCACTATTCAACTCAGAGATACCAGAAATATTTCAATGTTCTTGACGAAATTTTAGCCAGTATAGGTATAGCTTCACAAGACTACTTTAGTGACTATATTTGCTACTATGGTAAAAGCCCAATTTTATGCAGAATATACTATGACTTAGAAACAGGTAGAGTGAGATATGTTGTAATGGCATCTATTCAGAGCGGAGTACTATCTAAATTACAGCAAAAATTTACCGAGATAGGCTGGAAGAAGGTATTTTTTGTCGAAATTATGGCATCTACATCAACTACTAGAGAAAGCTATAGATACTAAATTCGAGGTCAATTTGACTATTTCTACCTATTCTTTTAGACCTATTAAAGAAGGATTTTGGATATCAAGCTATTTAGTTGAAATGTTGCTAAAAAAGCAGCCGAAAAAAGCGAGCTTTGACTTAGGTTTGAACTTTTTATCTATAAAGTGGACAGATAAAACTATTAAATTGGCCAACATTGACTGTGAAATAAACTTAGAAGAATTAAAAAAGAGGCTGAAGTCTAGCAGTACTATATTTTACTCTGTTGACTGCGAGGAATGGATTCCAATTAAAACGTTTAGTGAAGGGAAATTCTTCAGGCTTGTATCGATCGCACCTTACGAGGCTCCTACATTAGAAATAAGCGGAATCCACATGCATAACATAGCTCATACAACGCCGTGGAGAGACTCGGAAAGAAAAGTCGAGATTCTAGGTGTAGAGCCGGGGCAAATAGTGCTGGACATCTGTACTGGACTAGGATATACTGCTATTCACGCTCGGCTAAGGGGCGCATCAAAAGTTGTAACGCTGGAAAAAAGTAGGACCGTGCTGAAAACTGCGGAAGCTAACCCGTGGAGCAGGCGATTAGAAGATAATAGCATAGAAATAATTAACATGCCCGCGGAGGAAGTGCTCCCAAGTCTGCCGTCAAAGGCTTACGATAAAGTTTTACATGACCCTCCTAGATTTGCTCTTGCCGGAGAGTTATACTCGCAGAATTTTTATGCTGAATTATACAGAGTACTCCGGGTTGGTGGCATGCTTTTCCATTATACTGGGGCTCCCAAATCTCGGAGAGGACTAGATATCCAAGCAGGTATTATAAAAAGACTAAAGAATGCGGGGTTCGAAATTTTGAGAGTGATTAAAGGATATGCTATTCTGGCGAGAAAGGTTTCTTAAAGAGATTCGAGAGGTTTCCCACAGACACCGCACTTTCCGAATAGTTTTCTATTGCATATTTCGCAATATATTACGTCGCAATCTGAACACTTAAAAATTCTATCGTTTTTGTAGAGCTTTTTTCCGCACCTAATGCATCTTCCTACTACCAAGGGCTTTGGCACATAAGCCATGGAACCACCTCACTTAATGCGACTAAAATATTTTTAAAGTTACTCTTGCAGCTAGCCTAGTATTCCTTTTAACTGTTTTTTTCTATATATTTTTTGAACAATCATCTCGCCACCGCATTTTGGGCACGAGCCAGCATTTTCGAAGAGAATTTCGCCTCCTTTAGCCTCCGCCTCTTCTTCGTAACCGCACTGAGTGCATCTTACAACTTTACGATAGGAGTATATGGGAATTTTTGTACGTAAAAGTTTAGCAAGCGAATACGCCAAATAGGCTGAAAAAAGTCCTGTAAGCATTGAAAGCGTCAAGTATTGCTCTTTCCCGGTATATATGTAGTTAAGTACTAAATGGGCTAAGAAAATTAATGAAGCAAGCAAGCCTATCAAGTAGAGCGGGAAGAACTTTCTCCTCATCCTGGCGAGTACTTCTTCGCTCACAATATCGCCTCCTTTAAGGTGCTACACCTATAGTGTTTCCTACGCCTATTATTGCGATAATTCCGTTTTCTGGTGTGCGTGTTTTTATGAATCTTTCCACATTAGCAATGGCTTTTTCTATACCCTCGTATAGTTTTTCGTCTATTACTGAGAGCGCCTCTTCCTCCGACATCTTGATAAGTACGGCGTATAACGGTACATTATGCTTGGTTGCTAGCTCTTCGATGTTAAATTTTTCCACTCCTATTCCGCCTATTGCCACTCCAAACCCTTCTGCCACGCTTCCTGTTTCTTCTCCTTCAAGCTTTAAAGCGGCATCGACCGTTATTATTGCATCAACACGTCCGGCATTGTTAATTACCCATTCTAGAGCATCGTCTAAATGTCCAACTGTGCCTCCAGGGCCTTTAGCCTTTATAACGTATATTATACGGTTTTTGAAGACGCCTTTTGCGATGATCGTGTTTTCTACTTCTTCTATTATTTCTTCCTGCTTGCAATATTTCCTTATGAGGCTTGCAGCTACTATGGGGCCGACGGAGTCGCCTACGGGTAACCCTTTCGAGAATGCTTCAATAGCTCCTTCGAGTGCCCGTACTTCTTCAGTAATGAAGGGTAGCTGTGCGTCTAGTTGCATTAGAATCCATAGGCTTTTGAATTTTCTTCCAATCATATAGATGTGGTTTACAACTTTGTAAATGAAGTTTAAAGCCCTTGTAGCTTCCAAAAGGTTAAGAGTATTCTCTATTTCAGCGTCGCTCGCTGATGGAACAAAGCTTTTTAGCTCTTTCTTAAGCGTTTTCTCTGAGGTTAACAGCAGGTGCTTGATCTTCCTTACAATTCCGAAGGGGTCTAGATCGGTTGGCGAGATAAATACGAGTTCAACGAGGTCTTTAATGCGTTTCTCTACAAGCTTGATATCGATGCCTTCAACTCCTTTCTTGGAGATGACAGACTTGAAATCTGCGAGCGTCGTGGCAAGAGCTTTATCTCTAACAGCCTTGTATAGGCGAAGATAGCCCTCTATTTCGCCTACTAGGCGCATAATTTCAATTTCGCGGTTTAGGTAGAATAGTATTGTAAGCATTATGAACCATACGATGGCATCGATGAAGCTTCCTTGGTTCACCTAGTACACCACCCTAGCTACAGATTCTATTAAATTAATCTTACTTGTGTTTTTCCTTTGAATGTCGTGTTTTTAACGTGCTAGAACGCTGAAAATGGAGCTACCATAATACGGGTGAAATACAGGAACATGAGTTAAGATGATGAAACATAGTCCTAATTATCACTAAGTTTTACACTAAATCCAGGAGAATGTTATGAGGAAAAGCTTAGCCGAATTTAGAGGTGAAAAATTCTTTAGAAAGCTTCTACATAAAAGCGTGTATTCTCTCGATGGTCAATTATTTGGAAAAATATCTAAGCTAATTCTTAGAAAGAGAGACAAAAAACCAGAAATCATATACGTAAAAACTCCAGATAACCGAATAATCAAGATAAGTCCAGAATCGTTATTTATAAAGGACGGCCACATATTTATTTCAAAGTTCTTTTTCGAGGATGAAATTGCTAGCCTAGCTAGAGAAATAATTGAAAACGCCAAGAGACTTCGTTGGATAAGATTGCGGGATATCGAGCTGGACAGCAAGTATATACGGGGAGAAATAAGCGAAGAAAAATACTTAGCTGAAAAGAAGGCGCTGGAGGAGAGGCGGAAAAAATTAGTTGGCGTATTGCTGGAGCTTTTCGCCAAAGCGGTCGGAATCTACGAAATAAAGCCTATGGGCGACTTTGGGCTACTCTACGAAATTGTTAGATCAGAAACGGGAGTTACAATAAGTCTTGACAATTTCTTAACAGTAATTTCCGGAAAATAGTTTAATACCTAGGCTGAGCAACTCTTCATGAATTAAGCTTATAGGTAAACCAACCACATTGTAATAGCAACCTATAATACCTCGCACAAGTATACGTCCTAATCCCTGAATAGCGTATGCTCCAGCCTTTCCCTTCCACTCTCCAGTATGTAGGTAGTAGTTAATTTCTTCTTCGCTGTAATTTCTCATAAGGACATGCGTTGCCGAATAATTAAGTCTCACAGCTCTCGGAGCCTTCAATATAATAGCAATACCGGTGATAACAACGTGCCAGCGCCCCCTCAACTTTTCTAAGAATTTTTTAGCTTCTTCTTTGCTTCGAGGCTTACCAAGTATTTCTTCATCTAAAAAAACTACGGTATCGGCACCTAAAAAGGCCCCTTTTTTAAGAACATTCCAGAAGTTTTCAGCAGCTTCGAGAGCTTTAGCCAGCGCGTTTTTCTCAGCTTCAGCAACAGCATATCTGAAGCTTCCTCGGAGTGGAGGGCTATCCACAAATTTAGGAGCATATAAGATAACCTTATTTCCATAGATTGCCCGTATGAGTTGCCGCTTTGCCGGCGAAGATGAAGCTAGCACCAGCATAGCATTATTCATGTTTTAAAACCCTATGAATGGTGTTTTCTCTACAAGTTTTGCAAAAAATGTACAGCTGCTTCATTTCATACAGATTAAACCCCACATCTAAGATGTGAATCTCCCCGCATTTCTCGCATTTAAGATACCATTTAGTCATTACAACCACATGAAACAATAACAGCCTAAATTATTAAGGTTGGGCTCAGTGGCTGCTCGCGTGCTCACAGTTCACGTCGTTTCTTCCTCCTCATAGCCCGTCTTCATTTCTTAACTTTATCAATATTTAAGTTGTGCTTAATCTTTAGAGTATAAACTGCTATTGGACAGCTAGTATTGCAGACCAAACAATGAGAACATTTTGCAGCGTCTATATGCGGGTATCCGTCTATTTTTATAGCAGACGCTGGGCATTTAAGCGCGCATGCTTCACACCCAACACAAAATAAAGCCCTTACCAGTGCCATTAAAAGGTGTATACCCCACTTTTTGTCTTCAAAAATTACTGACTTGCCGCTTACTCTGTACTTCACTTTTCCCGGAAAAACTTTAAGCACTTCACTCAATTTTTCATGAATGATTTCTCCTTCTTCAAGTTCGATGACAAGTCTTGAGCCTTCACTTTTTATGGAGAACTCTATACCGCGTCTTATAGTTAGTTTATCTAGCTCTTTGGGAAGTATTCTCTTTATATCGCCTGGAATTTTTACCCATCTCCATAACCCGAGCTTAATCCACTCTTTAGACGCATTTTTAGCGGCACCGTACTTTCTAAGAAAAGCTTCCCAGGAACTCCATAGCTCTGGATAAACTTCTTTCACGGTACGCATTTCTCCTAACTCAGTTGCTGGACAAAGCCAGCAGCCGAGCCTATCAAAACCCAAGAAATACAGGGGATTGGGAGTTAACCTGTTCCTCATAATATAAAGCCATACGTCAAGCGCTGACCAGTCTTGGATAGGGGCAATCGCAATTACTTTCGGTATCCACTTGTTTACCCAAACGCGTGGCGAGCGTGCGCGCGCCATAGATTCATATTTTCTCTGACCAACCACGGATACTGCGCCTTCAGGAAAGACTTTCTCTACGGCTTTAGCTATCGGTGTTAGCTTCACTACCTTACAGCACCACCTGTAGTCCCTGGCGGGCGGCCCCATTATATTGACCGCATGCCAAAACTTTTCTCCAGCGTCCGCGTATATCAGTCGTGCATTTTCTTTTTTGGCGAATGTTTTAACATAGCTAACTGTTTCAGGCAGTTCTATTCCAGTGTCGTTAAAAAGGAGAGGAGGCGCGTAACCTAGCGCCGTCTTTGTCAAGTAATATGTAACTAAACTATCTTTTCCGCCAGAGAAAGATACAAAAATAGGCTTTTTCACCTTTTTGACCATATCTTTAATGAATTTTATTGCTTCAGCCTCCTTCTCTTGTAAGTATTTCTCGTTTGCTCTGATTACATCCAGCCACGTGGGAGTGCCCGACAGCTCAAGATAAGACTTAGAATACCATACCTTAAGTATGCGGATTCTACCTCTAATAATAACGCCGACTGCTTGTTGACGGCCGCTAGCAAGACCTACCGAAATAAAGCGGCCGCGCCTCCATTCCCCGCTCAACTCAACTATTTCGGTCTTTTTTACTTCAAACCTTCTTGCAACACGTTCAAGCGATATAACTGCGTAGGGAGCCAGCTTTTTTTCTAAAATCCTAGCCACGCCAGAGTAAAGAGGCTTAAAACGCCATTTCTCTTCAAGTACATCGTAAAAGAGGTGGCCCACTATTTGACCATCCACTATAACTTCATCCGCAGCATCAGGATAAGGTATCTTGTTCAAAAGTATAGGCTTGCGAAAGTCGATGAACTCAAAAACAGCTTCAGAACTATCAAAATAGTCTAAAAGGGCAGTTTTTAATCGCTTTAAGTCTCCTGAAAGCGCTGGACGTACATCCCCGGGCGGAGTAACGCGGAGCCTAAAGCCATCTCCCCCGCATTTGTGGCACTTACTTCCAAGTAGCGGGACATTACATCTTGGACACCAGTAGAGAGGTGCTGAAACTAAAATAGGAACTTTCTTACTAGATTTTCGCTGAGATGTATCGGTCAGCACAAGGATACCCCTCTTCACCGCTCAAGAGAGCGCGAAACCCTCTTCATCCCTCCTGTTGAAAAGGTTTCAGCACTAATATTTTTTCCTCACTGAGCTTTTTTCTGTTTTTATATTAGTTTTTCATGCTTTCAATTTATTTCAAAATATACACTTAATATGGTTGTATTAAATTTCAATATAGGTGCATTATATGGGTATTATAGCTCGCGCAATTTATATAGGCTTAGTAGTTTCACTGATAACTTTCCTATTTACTGGAAGCAGTAGTTTCGCTGCTGCTGCATGGATGTTTTTCATGCTTGTTCTGGTTGTCAAATTAAGTAAGAAAAAAAGGAAGAGAAGAATAATTGTATTATATAGGAGGATTTTTTAAATCATCTAAATAAATCGGAAAACTACCTTTTTATTGCTCCCCCTCCTTCTACTCGAGGTATTAATTATGGCGGCGCGCCTAAGTTCACGGAGAGAGAAATTCAGAGGACTTAGCCCAGCCGAGTTTTTTTACAAAAACAGGGAAATCGCCGGCTTCTCTAATCCTGTCAGGGCATTATATCAGACAATTAGAGAACTCGTAGAAAACGCTCTAGATGCAACTGAAACTCACGGCATACTCCCCGAAATCAAGGTTAACATAAAGCCGCTGGAGAACGACCACGTATTTGTGCGCGTAGAGGATAATGGAATAGGTATACCTCCAACAGAAATTCCCATAGTTTTCGGAAGAGTTTTCTACGGATCAAAGTATCAGTTACGGCAGACGAGAGGAGTATTCGGCCTAGGAGTCAAGATGGCTGTACTTTACGCTCAAATAACCACGGGAAAACCTCTTAAAGTGGTAAGTACTCAAAACAAGTCAAAATACGAATATGAATTTGAAATACAAATAGACATAGCGCACAACATGCCAATAATAAAGAACATGGCAATAAGAGAGAAGACTTTCCCACACGGCACAATCGTCGAACTTATTACAGAGGGGAACTGGACTCTAGCTAGAAGAAAAATAGAAAGCTACCTAGAGAGAACAGCGATGATCGCGCCCTACGCAACCATCGTTTTAGAGGAGTTAGATAGTAAGAAAGAATATAGACGAGTGTCAAAAGTGCTTCCTCCGCCCCCAGAAACGGGTAAATATCATCCCAAGGGAGCAGATTTAGAACTAGTAAAAAACATGATAAGAAGGAGCAAAAAATCCCTGACTCTCATGAAGTTTTTAATGGAAAACTTTGACGGCGTTGGCAAAAAAACGGCAGAAAATTTCCTAACATGGGCTGGTTTCGATCCGGAGACAAAGCTGTCAAAACTAACCCTTCAGGATATCGAAATCTTAGTCAGAAAAATGAAGGAATACGAGAAATGGAGACGACCTAAACCCATAACTCTTTCACCCGTAGGCGAATCTCTTCTAAAACAAGGAGTAAAAAGAATATTAAACCCCAGCTACGTAACAGCTGTCACGAGGCCCCCATCCTCGTTCGGAGGCAACCCATTCATAGTAGAGGTCGCGTTAGCATATGGCGGCAATGTACCTCAGTCTGACACTCCCACACTATACCGTTTCGCTAATAGAATACCGCTGCTATATGACGAGGGAGCAGACGTATCGCGCAAAGTAATTTCAAGCATTGACTGGAGCATATATAAAGTAAAATTCCCCGCCCCCCTGGCAATAGTTACTCATATTTGTTCAACCAAAATACCATTCAAAGGAGTAGGCAAGGAAGCCATTGCAGAAGTACCCGAGGTCGAAAAAGAGCTAGAAATAGCCATTAGAGAAGCGGCTAGAAGACTTAGAAGACACCTCTCAAAGCTTGAAAAATTGTACGAAGTAAAAAGGAGAAAAACCATTATAGGAAAATATATCCCCGAAGTTTCAAGAGCATTAGCATACGTCAGTAATCTTGACGAGAAAGTTCTAGCCAAAAAGCTTCAGACAATGCTGGAAAAAGATATTAAAACAAGAGGTGTGATAAATGTCCCCGCGGCGTAGAAGAAAATCTCAATCGGCAGCTCCAAGCGAGGAAGAAGTACTGCGAATTCTCGAGAAATGGGGCCAAAGCTTAACAGAGCAAATACTGAAAAACCGCTACCCTACTCTTGAAATACCCGTTAGAACGCTATCCAACACTATATGGGATAAAAAAAGAAAAATACTCGTACTAGGACCCAAAAAAGCCCGAAGATCCTTCTTCGACGTCGGAGAAGCAAAGCGCTTCATGCAAACAGTGCTAATGCTTTCAATCATCGTTAGAGCGCGTAGAGAAGGAGACTATCCTACTATAAGAGACCTTTACTACACGGGTAAACACACTATCTACTACGTTGACGAAATGGGAAGGCGAAGAAGCGAGGAAACGTGGAACGACCAGAGAGAGTCAAATGCCGTTATCCAAGATATAGAGGTAGCAACGGGATTGTTGCGAGAACACATGGGAATAATGCACGACGCTAAAGGCAAGATCGTGGGAAATGTGATTATAAGAAGCAAGGGATACGACATCGATCTTTCACGGCTAGGTAGCGGTGCATACGCAGTCCCGCCCAACGTAGACAAGCTCGAAATAAGACGCGTAGATGCCGACTACGTCCTAGTGGTGGAGAAAGACGCAATATTCGAACGCCTAAACGAAGAAGAATTCTGGAGAAAACATAACTGCGTACTTATAACGGGCAAGGGACAGCCTGACAGAAGCACCCGGCGAATCACACGCAGACTCTGGGAGGAATTCGGACTCCCTGTTTACGTGTTAACAGACGCTGACAGCTATGGATTTTACATATATAGCGTATATAGGAGCGGCTCTATTTCATTGAGCTATGAAAGCGAGCGGCTGGCAACGCCCGAGGCTAGATTTCTAGGAGTTACCGTTACCGATATTACGGAGTATAAGATACCGAGAAACTACATCATAAAAGCCACGGATAGGGACATAAAAAGAGCGCAAGAGCTTCTGCGATACCCCTGGTTTAAGGAATCTAAAGCTTGGATAGAGCAGCTAAAGCTTTTCATCAAAAAGAAGGAGAAAGTGGAGATAGAGGCATTGAGCGGACACGGCTTCAAATTCCTTACGCAGACGTATATTCCCGAGAAAATTAAGCAACGTAAATGGATAGTCTAGACTAGTCCATAAACTCCAGATATTTCATAATGCCTTCCTCTACTTTAACTTCCTTGCAGGATTTTGCTTCTTCTACGTACTTCTCAAGCCCGGGGAAAAGGTAGAGCCTCTTTATCCACTTACGCCTATAGTAGGCGCTTCTCTCTTTAGGGTTGCTGGCGTCAATTAGCTCAAAGATTTTCGCCGTCTTGCACGGCGCATATCCGAGAACCCTACCTATCCTCTGTATCATTTGTCGAGCTTCTCCGCTTCCTTCGTATATAATAGCCACGTCCGCATCGGGAACAGTTATACCCTCATCTAGCACCGTAGTTGTAACCATGACAGCGGTCTTTCTTCTCTTAAATTCCTGAAACGCTAATTTTCGCTTAGAGCCCGAAACTTGGCCGGTTAAAAGTAGCGGGTTAAACCCCTCAAGCAGAAGGCGGTTATAAACCTTCTTCGCAGTTTCTAAAAGCTGCGTAAATACAATGATTTTTGAGCCTCTATTTTCTCTGAGAATTTCTACTAGTTTTTCTAGTTTCTCATGCTCGCCGTTCACAAATATTGTTTCAAATTTTTCTATGGGCGCTACAAGCCTGAGCTCTAAAAGCTCTTTATAGCCCATGTTGAAAACCAAGTCGCCGCAGAGCGCGTAGAGTAGCTCCTCATTCCCATCCCGCCTCTTAGGCGTAGCGGATAAAGCCATCCTGTATAGAGAATCGATTTTTAGAGCGACATTTTTAAAAGTTACTGCTGGGACATGGTGAGCCTCATCGAATATGGCCAGCTCAAATCTCCCCCTAAAGTTGTCGATATACTTTACCGCGCTGGCATACGTAGTTACAGTAATGCCTTTAATTTCTCTCTTTCCCGCGCCAACAACGCCTATGAATCGGCTAGAGACGCCGAGGAATCTTTCTAAATATTCAATCCAAGTTGCTATCAGCTCTCTAGTGGTCACAAAAATTACTGTGGGCTTTCTTAGGCTTTCGATTGCCTTTAATGCGATGAAAGATTTTCCTCCTCTCGTGAAGATGGCTATAGTTCCCCTTTTCTTTTCGTTCCATTTTTTAAACGCTTCAAGCTGATGCGGTCTTAAAACAAAGTCTGGCTTTAAGCTTATTTCCAAGTCTGGAAGAACCTTAATATTGATCTCTACATTATAGCAGTTGTTTCTAAGGGTGCTAGTTACCCTGTCTAGAAGGCCAACGGGGGCTACGAACGCTTTCTCTCGCCATATAACGTTGTATGCCTTAATTTTTCTCTCAATTATCTTCACGCCCTCGAAGTCTCCGCTGGGGCTTAGCACGGGTTTTTCAATTCTATAAATTAGGGTGCAGGCGGCTCTAAGTTCCTCTAATACGTCGCGCGGAATAAAGGAAAAACGTACGTATAAGTTGCCATTTTCTCGCGTTATTTTTGCTTTGAAGATTTCATCAATGGGTGCTGGAAGATGCACTGTTACTTCGAAATTCTCGAGCACGCGTATAGCATCTTTAAGATGGCGCGTGGCAGATATATAAAGAACTTTATCCTCTTGACGTGAAACATAAGGCAAAAGAGCCTGAACTAAGGGTTCAGGAGGATGCGCTGAAAATTGTATTGATAAAGGATTGAAATATATTTTCGCTTCAAGCTCCTTTACTTTTTTATGCGCTAAAAGTGCCTCAACAGCGCGCCTATTAAACTGCGCATAGTTCTGAAGCTCGTCTAAAAT
>JAPDKD010000083.1 GCA_029258735.1 archaeon
CCAACGAGCCGGCTTCTCACCACTTGTCCCCAACGTCGTTCACACACCATATCCTTACTGCTACAGGTGCCCCTTCAGACAACAATACCCAGACTGTAACCTCTGGTGCGTCGACTACATAGAAGAATGGATATTCAACAAATACATTCCACCTGAGGAAACCGCGGCCATAATCTTCGAGCCCATAGCTGGCGAAGGAGGATACATAGTGCCCCCGCCCGAGTTCTTCCCCAAGCTTAGGAAACTAGCAGACAAATACGGCATACTCCTAGTAGATGACGAAGTGCAGGCAGGCTTCGGAAGAACCGGAAAATGGTTCGCGATTGAACATTGGGGCATAGCACCCGACATCATAGCAATGGCGAAAGGTATTGCAGCCGGAATGCCGCTCGGAGCCATCGTGGGTCGCGCAGACATAATGGATCTCCCCTACGGTAGCCACGCTTCAACCTTCGGCGGCAACCCGGTAAGCTGCGCCGCATCCCTTGCAACAATAGACATCATTAAGGATGAGAAGCTCTTGGAAAATGCCGAGAAGCTGGGAGCAAAGATATTGAAAAGAATGAAGGAACTACAAGATGAAATTGAAGAGATAGGAGATGTCAGGGGCAAAGGCTTAATGATAGGCGTAGAACTCGTCAAAGATAGGAAAACTAAGGAACCGGCTTCCGACCTTTTAGGCAGAGTCTTACTCAAAGCGTTTAAACGGGGGCTTCTCTTAGTCGGTAGCGGAAAATCCGTTATAAGGATTGCTCCTCCGCTTTCAATTTCCGAGGATGCCATAGATAAGGGACTAGAAATCCTTGAGGTGATTCTTAAAGAGGAGGTCGGAAAATAACGTTTGTAAATACATACTTAATCTTTTTAGTCAGAAAATACTTTTTTAATCTCAAAAACCTGTGCTTTTCCACCGTAATGTTTTACCAAGTTTGCTACGGTAACTGCTGTTTTCAGACTGCTACACATGATTACGCTTTTCTGCAAAGTCTTCACGCTTAACCTTTTAAGGTTTAGGTAGAATCTAGTTGGTATCTTACCCTGGCCTCCTAGCTCAAAGTCGTAGATCACTAAGTATGTTCCCGGTTTATCTCGAATTCTCGCTGAAAGCTCCTTTACTAGTGGATGCCTTGGCACGCGTAGACCCCCCTTTTTCCACTGGAAATATATTTTGGAACATTTAAAAATAGAGTGATTAGTTAGTTTAGTATATTACCCTTATATTATGACTAATTATAACTTTCCAGTGGAAAAAATGGGGTCTACTGGTTTAGTTTTAAAATAAATCAACGTTATGCACGATTAATGAATATTCCTGAATAACGCCTAGATATGTGCATAAAAAATGCATAAAGTACGTGTCCACAGGAACCCCTGGGGTTCTACTGGAAATAAATAAATCTGAGGGAATTTAGTTTTATTCAAGATTATTCATGAGAAAAAGGTTAAATAAACTCGAAAAATAGGTTTTAGAGCCTAATCTCGATGATTTAGTTAGATTTTCAATTTATTTTATGTGACGAATTTATTAGACGTGTTTAATAGGAATATAGTGAAAGTATGGCGCCGAAAGTAAGGATTGAGGATACATTGCCTACTGGTGAAAAAATAGTGCTAAGTATTGAGGGTCCTGAGTTGTCTGAAAAACGGGTGCTTCAAGCCATAGAGTTGTTGAAAATAATGACCGCCGCGGAAACAGGTACGTTTAATAAGCGTAAACTTAAGGATGAGCTTTGGGAGGTAATTGTGGAGAATTTTGGGGATGGAAGCTGGTTTACGCTTAAAGAGTTGTATCTGGAGGCGTCTCGCAGATTAAATGTTAAGGTTACTCTTGTGGGCTCGTATCTTTCTAGGTTTGTAGCGGAAGGTAGGTTGGTTAAGAAGGGGTCTAAGCCTCGGACCTTGTATAGGGTTCGCGCTGCTTATGTTCACCAGACTTAATTCTAGTTACCATATATTTTAACACGTCGCTCCTCGTGATTATTCCGCATACTTTATCGTTTTTCATTACTAAAACCGCGGGGCAGGCGTCACTTATCAAGGCAAAGACCGCATTAAGTGGCGTATCGGGTGGTATCATCGGCGGAGGAACCGTCATGAAGTCTCTTGCCTGAAAGTTGACGGCCTTTTCTCTATGTTTAAGGAAAGCTTTAACGATGCTCTTCTCGTGAATCATTCCGACCACGTTTCCGCGTTCGTCGAGAACGGGGACTTGTGAGATGGCGTTTTCCCACATTATATCTGCTACTTTACTTATAGGATCACTCGTTTTTACCGTAATTACGGGCGAGGTCATTATGTCTTCGGCTTTTAATTCTTCCTCCACGTATTCTTCAAGAGCTTTCAATATTCGCTGTAATGTAGACACGCGAGGGTTTACGTCGCCGGACTCGATCCTCGCGATTAGTGACTGGCTAACGCCCGCTCTTCGTGCTAGTTCGGCCTGCGAGAGGCCAGCTGCTTTTCTTAGTTCTCGAAGGTACTTTGGTGAAGGGATGAATAGCATTTCTACTATTTCTTTTACGTTTTACAGTTTTAATTGTTACTATTATTGTAATGCAAAGTTTTCTGTATCAGTAGCTATAACGTGTTTTAATACTAAAAAGTTGTAGAAATAGCAAGGTTAGATGTTAGGATTTATTAGTGACATCTGCGGTTTATTTAAAGAATATTTTAGGTGACCGACTTGGCTGTAAAATTAGATAGGATTGACAGAAAATTGCTGAAGATACTGCAGGACAACGCTAAAACGCCCTATTCTAAGATATCAGATGAGCTTGGAGTTAGCGAGGCTACGGTGCATTTGCGCATTAAGAAACTCTTAAGGCTTGGAGTTATTAAACGATTTCAAGCTATCGTCGATCCCGAAAAAGTTGGTAAAGGAGTGCTGGCAATAGTAGCTATAAAGTGTATACCGCAGAAGTACGAGAAAGTTCTTGAAGAGCTTTCGAAAATGAAGGATGTCTACGAAATATATGACGTTACGGGTGAGTACTATACGCTTACCAAGATTAGAGTTGGAAGCAGGGAGGAGCTGGCCAGAATTCTTGATCGCATTGGCGACATTGACGGAGTAGAGTCGACGAGAACGATGTACGTGCTGAGGGTGATTAAGGAGGAGTATAGGATTAATATAGAGTAACGTTTCATAGTTTCAGGGCAAACTCACCGATGGATGAATTCGAATCATTAGTTGAGAAATTTTTTCCCTACGGGAAGTGGAGGAAAGGCCAGAAGAGGCTGTCAAAGCTAGTCTACAGTGGAGTTAAGGAAGGAAAAATAGTATTAGTTAACTATCCGACGGGAACCGGTAAAACTATCGCTATTCTAAGCGGCATTTTGCCTCTAGCCTTGGAAGAGGGGCTTAAAATTTTCTATGCTGTAAGAACTAGAAGCCAGCTTCACCCACCCTTGAGGGAGCTGAGCCGCATAAAAGCGAAGCTAGATCTCCGCGTATCAGTTCTTGTTAACAAGCAAATTCTATGCCTTTTAGATTCGATGAAGAAGCTGAGCTACGAAGAGTTCATCAAATATTGTAGTTATCTTTCCACGACCGGGGGCTGCCCATACGCTGTAAAAACGTATCCGGGATTTAAGCCACCACAGCCGTTCAGCTTAGCGAAGTTAAAGGAATATGCGAAGGAACTAAACGTATGCCCATACGTTTTGGCGAGCTTGTTAGTAAGAGATTCCACGGTAATTGTAGGCACCTATAGCTACCTCTTTGATCCGAAGGTGAGGAATGCATTCTTCGCGGATACAGGCCTCACTCCTAGGGAAATAGTATTAATTGTCGACGAGGCGCATAATCTGCCTGGAGCTCTTGTATCCATGTTTAGCAGGGAATTAAGGCTAGAGTGGGTTCGAAGCGCTAGGCTTGAAGCCCTGCAAATATATGAAGGCGAGAGGCTTGGAGAGTTGGTTGATGGGCTCCAGATGCTAGAGAACTTTATGAAAACATTGCGTAAGAGGTTTGGCGACGAGAAGGTCAAGATAGAACCTTCCACGATTATTGAAGTATCTCCTTCACTATCTCTTTTAGAATCAGCAGTATCTTACGTGGAAAGCTACTATTTTTCTAAGAAAGTTCCTGCGAGGTCCTATCTTGAGCTTGTCTACGAGTTTCTCTCATCATTAAAGATGGGCGATCCGCGGTATGTAGTAGAGTCAATAGGAGGGGAAAAGATTGTAAATACATGCGTTTCACCTGTTAGGGAAGTATCTCCCTTCTTTGCGCGCACATATGGCGGGGTTTTTATGAGCGGCACCCTTCCTCCAAAACGCTTGTTAGAATTCTATACTGGTATACCGGAAGAACGAATAAGAATAATAAAAATGCCTAACCCCTTTGCCAGTAACGTGAAGCTTATCGGCTTAAGCGGCATATCTTCCAGGTACGTTAATAGAAGCGAAAAATTGTATCAGCGCATAGCCGAAATAATAGATGAGCTTTTTTCCATTCAGAGCGAAGGTATTTTATTAGCTGTTTTTCCTTCATACAACTTTCTACGCAGTGTGCGGCTTAAAATAAAGTCGACCCCGCTCTTCGTGGAGAGGGAGACTACAACGCTAGGACAGGTTAGGCGGTTTATAGAGGCTTATCCTCACTGCGTGATTATGGTTAATGCTTGGGGTAAGGTTATTGAAGGGGTGGAGTTCAAGCTGAATGGCAAAAACGTTATAAAAACAATCGTTGTTGGTGGGCTTCCTGTTCCTGAGCCTTCTCCTTCTAGGGATAGGCTTACGGAGCTTCTCTCGGTTTTTTTAAGGTCCCCTGATGAGGGATGGGCATATACTTATCTAATTCCAGCTGCTATGAAGATTGCCCAGGCTATTGGCAGGGGGGTTAGATCTAAGGAGGATAGAGTATTTGTAGTAGTACTTGATGAACGAGTAAAAGATGACCCGGTATATCACTTCCTAGAAAGACTCGGCTATACGCCTAAATTTGTCAAGGAGCCAAAGCAGATATTTGTTGAATATTTGAAAAACTTTCAGTTAAGCGGTTAAATGTTAAATACCAATTCTATAAACATAATTGCTGGTGATGGTGTGGGAAGGAAACCTTCATCCTTAACGCTTGAGCTTGCTCGTGATCTCGTAAAGTTGCTTAGTGAGAGAGGACCGCTTCCTACCCCTGAAATCTTAAGAGAGAGCAGAAAGCAGAGCCGTTTTAATTTAAATCACGTAGACTACAATAAAGTATACCGTGTTTTAATGAGGCTTTTTAATTCTGGATACGTTGATAGGTATGTACAAGATGGAAAGGTTTACTGGCGAGTGAGAAACAAAGTTTACGAAAAGGAAACCATCAGAAAGCTCAGAAATTTCTGATGTCTTGCTAGGAAAATATTATATTGTTTCTATATTTGCGTGTCTTTTTCTCATATCCTCTTCTCCAATGTTCAGCTTGTTCATGAGTTCAACTATTAGTCCGTCGAAAAAGGCGAGTGAAGCGTCTTCGAATAGCGTTCCTAGAGGGGCTAAAGGCTCGTATATTCCTAATACTTGTCGCGTGAAGTAGTCGCTTTCTCTCGCTATCTTAGTTCTTCCGGGGACTCTGATTATTACGTCGGCTATTTTTCCCAAGGGGGAATCGGGGAACGATGTTATAGCGACTATTATTGCCCCTACCTGCTTAGCAGCTCTAGCAACACTTAGGACTACCTGCGTCATTCCCGAGCCTGATACTGCTATAAAGACATCGCCCGGAGCTACGGGCGGCGTTATTGTCTCGCCTAATACGTAGACGTAGAAGCCTAGGTGCATGAGTCTCATGGCGAATGCTTTTGCGACTAGGCCGCTCCTGCCTGCGCCTGCCACCATTATTTTTCGTCCCATGCTTCGCGCATTTATTAGCACAGTCACTATCTTCTCTATTTCTTCGTCGCTTATTGTTTCGGCGACTTTAAGTATGTGCCTCCCTATTTCCTGCATAGCTTTACGTAATGCGGACAAGCCTCATCCGAGTTTATAGCTTAGATGGCATTATTTGTCTTTCGCCTATTTTAAGTGAAGCACGGAAAGCTCTTTTTTAGTTTTTCTTCGCCCTGCTTTGTGATTTTAATACTTCCAGCGAGAATATAATATATTTGTGACGGGTCTCGTATATTTGTCCGCACTAGAAGTTGACTCTTTTCGATGTCGAAGCTCTCTATTATTCCAAGCCCTACAAGGTTTCGTTGCTTATCTTGAAGTCCTATATAAAGGCTTCTTAGAGCTTCTAAAGAAGTAATCGACAATGTGGAAACTTTTAGTAGCCGGCAAAGCTCACTCCTCATCTGTTTAAGCAGTTCGGCTTGAAAATCTTTAATTGTAATTACAGTAGCTATATTATGCAAACGTTCTACATATACGGAAGAGTTGAGAAGCCTTTCGATTTTAAGTTCGGCTTCCAGATATCTCTCCCCTAGGCCGAGGGGAATATTAAGAATGGGGCAAGTCCTGATGTTAATGTTTAATCGTTGGGCTGAAAGGAGCATAGAGGCGAAGGCGGTTTCTCTGTAGAATTTTCTTTGGCTTCTTGTTTTTAAGGGTCTACTTGGGGGTGAAGGGACGTTAAACACTTTATAGTGCATTTTTTCTAAAGTTTTAGTTAGGAATCGTGTCTGTCCGAATCCCTCCATAACGGCGATTTTATCAGGATTTACGGCTGATACGAGGCTTGTTTTATATTTTACCGCTTTTTCGTCTAACACCCATCCATCGGTATTTACTACAATTAAGTCGGCTTTACCTCGGGCTTCGCGCAGAAGTTTTAGGGTGGAGGCAATAACGCATTCTTCCGCGTTGTAAGGCGTTATGCTTCCTATAAACTTTGAGCTATAGGGTTGGAGGCTTCTAATCCAGGTTAAGGGCTGCTTAGGAAAAGTTAAGGTAACAGTACCAGGATATCCCACGTCCTTCTGGCCTAAATCGGTATCTATGAAAGCTACCTTCAGACCTTTCTCTAGCGCTGTGTTTATAATAAACGTGGAGAACGTTGATTTTCCGCTGTCCGTTTCTCCTAATACCACAATTACTCCTTCTCTAGATAGCATTTCAGCAGCCCGTATCCAGTTGTCTAAAATCTCCTCGCGAGGGTTTGCTGGCTCAGCCTTACCTGCGGGTCCGAGGAAAAGTTCAAGCTCAGAGTTCTCTATCGCCTTTAGTGCGAGAGTTCTACCCACTCCGACTGTGATGCTTTTTCCTTTTGCTAGCTTTAAACCTAAGAGGTATACTGTTCCCTTTTTTACTTGGATCTTAGCAGGGCCCGTTATTCTTATGAGGGATTCTTCCCTCAAAACTAGGGATTCCTTTCTTACCGCCAAGTTTCGACCTCCTTATAAGGCGTTGATGGCCCTCATAATTTTTCTTTCGAGACCAGCGGGGCCGCCCGTATGTCTCACTTTTTCTTCTCCTTCAACAAATAATATTACGGTTGGAAGCCCCATAACGCCGTACCTTGCAGCCTCCTCTGGATTCTCCTCCACGTTAACACGCGCTATAATAACGTTAAAGCCTTTTATCGAAAGCTTAGCCTCAAGCCTACGCAACGAGTCTTCCACAGCTTTGCATGGAACGCACCATTCAGCCCAGAAATCGGCTATTACTATCCTATGCTTTCTGATTGTTTCCTCCAGATCTTCAACGTTAACCCAAGGCATTATTTTCCAACCTCGTGGATCATTCTAATTGTTTCGTATACTGTGATAGCTGAGGCTAGGAGGGTTATAAAAATGCCGAGCAGCCCTGCGGGCGTTAATCCTTCTCTTAGAAGAAGATATATGTAAGAGCAGGTAAGTGTGGTTAAAAAGCTCGCGTAGAAGGCATATCGAGGAATAATTAAGCGGCCCAGCCGTATGAATCCCTTTAGAATTTCGGCTCCAGCTCCAGGCTTTGCCCGGTACTTGCCGTCCTGGCTTCTTTCTACGAGACCCGCTTCTAAGAGCTTTGTCAGATGGTAGGATACTAGGCCGGGGCTTGAGATTTTCAGCTCCCTTTGTAATTCCCTTACTCCTATCCAGCCGCGTTTGAGAACCATGTAAGTGTAAATTTTCAGGGTTGTTTCAGTTAGCTTTGGCTTGCTCTTCATTGTACTGCACCGCTTTTCGAGCAAATGCGTACACAAGGACGGAAACAATTAAGGACAAAAGAATGTATGGTAGAACAACAAACAATAATTGCTTAATAGGCCTCGCCCGCTCAGCGTTAAAGCCTGTTTCCGCAGTTTTAGTGGCTTCGGCTGGCGCTGTAAAGCTCGTGGTGCGTGGCTGGGGTGCTATAGGATATGCTTCAGCTAAACCTGAGGTCAGTAAAATTAGGAGGTAGGTTTGGTTGTAGATAACTATTTTTTGCTTTTTTGTTGATAGTGATTTTTTAGATATTTCCTGCGTTGTTAGAATATTTACGGTGTCTTTTGAAGGCGTTATGTTTATCCAAAGTCCGCTATACGCGTTTTTTAGCGGCGATTTATAGAGAAGCGCTATTTTACCTGAATTATTTGAGGCTGGTACAGGGACATAGAAGCATTCCGTAGAAACATTATATAATATAATGTAATAATTCGGAAAAAAGGATACGACGACGTTGGGCGGTTTTTCACAGCAAACTTTAACTTGCCTATATGTTTGTGGCTGACATTGCAGAGTGGTCGATACCACTAATAGAATTACACCCATGTATACGAGTAATTTTTTGAGCATCATTCCTCATCCGATATATTTTGCACTAAATAAATAGGTCGAACGGTGTACTATATATGGAACGGTAATGGGAGTAGGGCTGACGCCTATCATACCTAGGAAGATTATAAGCTTTAAGTTTCTTAGGTCGAAGATTATAGCTTTAGATGCATATGGCGAGTTATATCAGTTTCTCTCTATCATAAGGAAGCCAGACGGGACACCGTTTACGGCGCCTGACGGCTCCATCACTTCGCATATCATGGGGCTAGTTTTTCGTGTAACTAAGCTGATGAGCGACTATGGCATGCGGTTCATATTCGTGTTTGATGGCCCCCCGCATCCGCTGAAGCTTAAAACATTGGAAAGCCGTAGAAGACAGAGGGAGAAGGCGTATAAAGAGTGGATGGAGGCGCTGAAGAGAGGCGACTATGAAACCGCGTTTTCTAAAGCAGTGATGGCCCTGAAGCTCACGAAGGATATGGCTGAGGAAGCTAAGGTTGTGTTGAAGCTTATGGGGATACCGGTTGTTGAGGCGGCTAGGGATGCGGAGGCTCAGGCAGCTTACATGGTTAGGAAGGGGGATGCGTGGGCTGTAGGCAGTAAGGATTACGATTCCCTATTATATGGGGCGCCCATTTTAGTGCGCTATATTACGCTTACGGGTAAAGAATTTCTTCCAAGCAAAGGAACCTTTCGACCACTTCTTCCTGAACTTATTGTGCTTGAAGACGTGTTACGCGAATTAGAGATTACGAGGGAGCAACTAGTCGATATAGCTATTCTAATAGGTACAGATTTTAATGAGGGCGTGAAGGGCGTCGGGCCCAAGACGGCGCTAAAGCTTATTAAAATGTACGGCTGCATTGAACGTCTCCCTAAAACCTATCGAGAAAAGCTAACGTGTGATGTCGACGAAGTTAGGAGGATTTTTCTAGAGCCCGAAGTTAACGAGAAATATAAGGTAGAGTTTAATGCTCCAGACGTAGATAGATTAGCAGAGTTTCTGCGTGATAAGGGCTTTTCTGAGAAGCGAATTAAAACTGTTGTGGAGCGCTTGAAGAGGATCACGCCGACGCTTAGCTATAGAGGACTAGGGAGGTGGATAAAATGAAGTTTTCAGAGTTTGCAGAACTTTGCTCTCGGTTGGCGTCCGTGTCCAGCAGAAAACAGAAAATAGCTATTATAGCGGATGCTCTAAAGAAGGCCGATGGAGAGGTAGATATTCTCGCGCGTTTTCTTACTGGAACAATTTTTTCGCCTCTTTCACCGCTGACGCTGAACGTTGGTCCTTCAATGATTTACTCAGCACTGCGAAGTTTAAGATCTGCGCGGCAGCAACTCCTAGTTGGCGAAGTTGATCTGAGTTTACGGGATGTGTACAAGCTTTTTGAAAGTATAGCTAAAGCTGGCGGCGAAGGGTCTCGAAGGAAGAAGGAGAACCTTTTAGCTGCACTTTTTTCGAGACTTTCCGACGAGGAGAGACAGCTGCTTGTTAGGCTCATATTTGGAGAGTTGAGAATAGGAGTTAACGAGGGCACAGTGATAGATGCCATAGCTGAGGCCTGGGGATGCGACGAGGCGGAGGTCCGCAAAGCCTATATGTTTCTCAGCGATGTGGGAGAGGTCGCAGCGGTGGCATTTAAAGAAGGAAGGCAGGGCATTCAAAGCGTAACTTTACAGTTGTTTAGACCTGTTAGGCCTATGCTCGCGGAAATGGCTTATGATCTCAGAAGCGTATTGAAGCAGCATGGTGGGGTTACGGCTCTCGAGTATAAATACGATGGAATAAGGGTGCAGATTCACGCTAAAGACGATAAAATTAAAGTATTTAGCAGAAGGTTGATCGATATTACAGGACAAGTTCCCGACGTAGTCAGCGCGGTGAGGAGGCACGTTAAAGCCGAGTCCTTTGTTCTGGACGGAGAGGCGGTGGGCTGCGTAGAGGGCAAGCCCGTACCCTTCCAGGACATTGCTCGACGCGTTCAGAGGCAGCGCGACTTAGACAAATTCCTAAGGAAGGTGCCTCTAAAGCTCTTCCTCTTTGACATCCTATATCTTGATGGCGAAGTGCTTGTCGATCTTTCCTACGAGGAGAGGTGGAAAAAGCTTTCATCTATAGCCTCGCAGGAAATTCTAGTTAAAAGAATAGTTACGGGAAGCTTGGAGGAGGCAGAGAAGTTTTACAGAGCAGCTTTGGAGGAGGGGCATGAAGGCGTTATGGCTAAGAGGTTGGACAGCAACTACGAGCCAGGAACCAGGGGCAAGAAATGGTTTAAGGTGAAGTCCGCCGACACCATAGACTGTGTCATAATTGCCGCGGAGTGGGGGCACGGTAGAAGGTCTGGCTGGCTCAGCGACTACCACTTGGCGGTACTCGACGATGAGACAGGGGGATACGTGATGGTCGGTAAAACGTTTAAAGGATTAACCGATGAGGAATTCGAAGAAATGACTAAACGCCTGCTGGAGTTAAAGATCTCCGAGCGCGGCTACATAGTTTACGTCGCTCCGAAGATAGTAGTCGAGGTTGCCTACAGCGAGATTCAGAGAAGCCCGCGCTACGAGTCCGGCTTCGCGCTCAGGTTTGCCCGAATTACGAGAATTAGGTGGGAAAAGTCTCCAAGAGAGATAACTACTTTATCGGACCTTAGGAAAAGGTATGAGATGCAGCAGGAGAAGAAGGCCGAGCTAAAATGACGAAGGCAAGGATGCCGCTAAAGAAGATTAGGCTTTATCCTCTTGCCGATGAAAGCCTGGGAGTTAGGTCTATGGCGCTTTATGTCGAGACTCCTGATGTAAGGATAGTGTTTGATCCCGGCGTTTCGCTTGCGCCTCGACGCTTCGGCTTGCCGCCTCACCCATCCGAATTCGAAGCGGTAAGGGAGGCGAGGAAAACCATAATTAAATTTGTGAAAAGGGCGGATATCGTAACGGTTAGCCATTTCCACCTGGATCACTATACGCCTAACTTTGTCAGCTGGTACGAATGGACCAATAAAGAGATTCACGAGGCAATTTACACAGATAAAATAGTTTTAGTTAAGAATCCGAAGAAAGATATCAATTATAATCAGGCTAGGAGAGCCAAAGCGTTTCTCGCTTCGGTAGAGAATCTAGCCGAAAAAATCGTCATAGGAGAAGAGACGAACATCAAATTAGGTAATACGGTAATTAAAGGTCTAGGGCCGCTGCCTCACGGGTCTGAAAACACTAAGCTGGGTTACGTAGTCGCTTTCCTAGTCGAATACGAAGATGAAAAAATAGTATTTGCTCCCGATGTTCAGGGACCTATCTCCGATTCTGCTTTAAGCGTTTTGCTGAAGGCGAAGCCAAGCCTAGTAGTTGTGGGAGGCCCACCGGTCTATTTGGAAGCCGTGAAGTTAAGCAGGGAGGACGTTGAAAGGGGCATTAATAATCTACGCAGCCTTATCGCTAGGACAAACGTAATTGTGTCACATCACTTGTTACGCGTTGCTGACTGGAAAAAGTATGTTGGTGAGGGAGCTAAAATACTTACATATGCGGATGTTAGAGGCTTAGAGGAAACGCTATTAGAGGCTTTTAGGAAAGACCTATATGAATATGAGCCTCCGAGTGAGGATTTTCAGGCATGGATTAGAGAAAAGAAGAAGAGCGGGCCGCCGCCAATTTAACTAAAAAACTTAATTATTCTTCAGCCTTAAAATGTGGGAGATAGAATGCCCGCACTGTGGAGCATACTATACTATGTGCGTAACAACCCTGAAAAGCTCAAATGGTCTCAGAAGAGGCGGGGAGAAGACGTTTCTATCGTTGACTTAGCCGTAGAGCTTGACGTGAAATGGAGGAAGCTTAAAGCTGAAGTCGACGAGCTTCGCCACCAGTTTAACAAAATATCTGCATCCATAGCCAAGCTGGCGGGGGATGAAAGGAAAAAAGCAGTAGCTGAGGCTAAAAGGCTTAAGGAAGAACTCAAAAAGAGAGAGGAGGAGCTAAAAATTGTTGAACGGGGGAGGAAAAAAGTTCTCCTAAGCATACCCAATATTATACACGAAACAGTGCCGTATGGAGAAGACGAGGACGACAATATTCCCATAAGATATTGGGGAAAGCCAAAAGTCTGGAAAGAATACGAAGAAAAGTTTAAAGAAGAGACTAAAGGCTTCAATGTCCAGTACGAAACCTTAGACTTCAAGCCTATAGGACATGCGGATATGGTTGTAAAGCTGGGCTTAGCGGATATTGAGAGAGCAGCTAAAGTTGCAGGGGCTAGGTTCTATTATCTCTACGATGACTTGGTGTGGCTGGACTTAGCGCTCATACTTTATTCTCTAGACTACCTGAGCAGGAAGGGCTTTAAAATTGTGGAGCCGCCCTACATGTTGCGCCGAGCTGTGATGGAGGGAGTAGTAACTTTCTCCGACTTCGAGGACATGATATACAAAGTGGAAGGCGAAGACCTTTACCTAATTGCTACGGCAGAGCACCCCTTAGCGGGGCTTCACATGGGGGAAACTATACCGGAGAAGGAGCTTCCGTTGCTCTACGCTGGTGTAAGCCCATGTTACAGAAAGGAGGCAGGAGCTCACGGCAAGGATACGCGTGGAATATTCAGAGTCCATCAGTTCCACAAGGTTGAGCAATTTGTCTATAGCCTGCCGGAGGAGAGCTGGGAGTGGCATGAGAGGCTTATAAGAAATGCTGAAGAGCTGTGGCAGGGACTGGGCATTCCTTACCGTATTGTCAATATATGTACGGGAGATCTGGGAGCGGTGGCAGCTAAAAAATATGACCTTGAAGCTTGGATGCCCGCTCAAGGGAGATACAGGGAAATGGTGTCATGTAGCAACTGCACTGATTGGCAAAGCTACAGGCTTAAAATACGTTACGCCGAAGCAAAAGGGGCGCCGGCTAAAGGCTACGTGCACACTTTAAACTCTACGGCTATTGCTACTCAGAGGGCTATAACTGCAATTATAGAAAATTATCAAAAGGAAGATGGCACGGTAGAAATACCCAAAGTGCTTAGAAAATATTTGGAGCCCTTCGAGGCAGCCCCCAAAGACTATATTTTACCGAGAAAAATCAGATGAAACGTGGCACTTCATTAGACGTGCCGGCTGCTCTTTCTATTTCTTCGTCCACGTCTAGTAAAGGGTCTGTGCCTGAAAGGACTATCAATGCGCCCAAAATAAAGCCGAAAAGAGTACTTATGCCCGTCGAGAGCATATTAGCCGCCTTTTCCTTTGCCGTTTGAGAATATAAGGGAGGGATTTCTTGAGCAGCTTCAAGTGTGCCCTTCGCGTACGCTAACGCTTTCTCATGATGGCCAATAATATTCATTGCAATCTCCCTTACTCTAGGACTAGCAATATATGGAAGAACGTATTTGTCTACAGCTTCGAGCAAGCTTTCCATTATGTCGATTCCCGTTCGAACAGCTTTGTCGAACTCATTTTCTTGCAGCGCTATATCGAATTCTTCGTATAGGTCTTTGAACTCCCTTGCTATTTTTTCAAGGGGATTTTCAGGCTCCACCTTACGCACCGCTTAAAGTAATTCAGAACTAGATATTGTATGCCATTATTTAAAAAATTTTATATCCCTAGAATCAAATCCCCGTAATAACTGTACATTGGCTCCATTGAAACCATAGGTGAACAATAGAAGCGGAAGGTCAGAGTGTAGCGGCTTCGTCACAGCAAAGGCTCCGCGCTTTGATCCTACATCACGCCATTAAAATAGATAAGTACACATTATATATTTTGTCTCGCAGATTAGTGCTAAAGTTTAAGCTGAACTGTTTAAGCCGCAAGATGTTTAAGCTGAATCTCCTGAAAAAGTTTAGATGTTTAAACCATCTTTTCCCATAGTTCCATGCGTCGGCGCTTTATTTCGCGAGCTTTTATGCGGAGGAAGCGGTACACTGTGCTATGCATTCTTCCTCTTATTAGCATCTCTACTGCCTCTCTAGCAGCCGTTGCTCCCTCGTAGTCTCCGATTATTCCAACCTCGTGCTCACTTATTACTAGGTCTACGCCGGTCATGTCTTCTATCATTCTTCTTGCTTTTCCTTCTTCGCCTATTATTCGCCCCTTTATTCTCTGCAAGTCACGGCTATTTCTCGCTATTTCCTTTAAGTCAATTACTTCTAATACGTTAGAATCGTCAAGCAGTTTTCTAACAGATTCGGGTGGAAAACCTAAAGATATGGCTTTGAATATGTTTTTTAGTTTCATGACTTTGAGTGGCATTAATTCTTCTTCTGTTTCTACGTGTACAACGTCGTTTTTAGAATCAATAATCAATTTTACGTTTAGAGTTTCCTCTATTTCACGCTTAAGCTTTGCACTATTGCAGAGCAAAGTGCTAAGCCTACGCTGATCTATGGGTATTGGTATTGTAAATTTCATGATTAAACTCCCTACTAAAAAGAAGTATGGCGAGATAAAAAGTTACTCGGCAGCTCACTACATTATTTAAAGCTTGTAGACTAGTTAAGTGTGGGAGTAAGTTTGAGCGAGGAAAATTTTGATATTGAGCCGCAAAGATTTGCGGAGAAGAGACGTTTAAAGAGAATTAAAGATAGCGAGCTTTTCGAGGTTGTCGAAGAGGTATTTGATTATCGAACTTTAATGGCGCTATACGACCTTCTAAATCGGGGCATAATATGGAAGATGTATGGCGCTGTGGCTTCGGGCAAGGAAGCCCGCATATATTGGGCTGAAGATAGACTTGGACGCGATCTAGCAGTGAAAATTTTCTTGGTATCGACAGCCGAGTTTAGGAAAAGCAGGCTTATATATATTGAAGGGGATCCGCGGTTTAAGCGGGTGGGCGGAAAGATAAGGGACATAGTCAGGGTCTGGTGCAGTAAGGAGTTCAGGAACCTCCAGCGAGCCCATGATGCGGGAGTTAGAGTTCCCAAACCAATAGCCTATAAAGAAAACATATTAGTGATGGAGTTCATAGATGCTGGCATACGCGGAGTCCCGGCTCCGCTCTTAAAGGAGGCGCCGCCCCAGGATCCTAATGACGCATATAAATGGGTTATAAGTTCAGTTGAGGCGCTGTATTTGAAGGGCAAGCTTATACATGCGGACCTTTCAGAATATAACATTCTCAATAAAAGGGAAGAACTGTATATTATAGATTGGGGGTCGGCGGTGCACATAAACCATCCACATGCAGACGAGTTTCTGCTGAGAGACTTAAGAAACGTAACCCGATATTTTGAAAGACTAGGAGTAGATGTGGAGGATCCTGAAGACGTTTACAAGAGGCTAAAGTCCTTACTCCAGCAATGATTTAAGCTTTTCTAGAAGCCCCATCTTATCAAGCTTCTGAACCTCAGTCCCCCTATACCTGTATATTATGTCGCCTCTCTTGTCGGCTTGAAAGTCCCAGGGAGCTACGAGCACTATATCGCCCACTCTCATCCACACGCGCTTCTTCATTCTTCCCGGAATTCTGCAAAGCCTAACCTTATCGTCCTCGCAGAGAACACGTGCGCGGTCATGTCCAAGAAAGTCCTCTATCACTCCGAGCAGTAAACCCTCCTCCGGGTTAGGCAGAGGCATTTCTTCCTCTTCGCTTCCCTGCCTTCCTCGTTCCTTCTTTTTTCTCTTTTTAGGCACTGAATCACCTGGACTTAACGCCTACGAGCCGTGGCCGCCTCAGCATACAATACCCGGCGCCTATAGTTACGCCAGTTCCTCCTTCGGGGAGGAAGGTTCTTTTTAGGCTGCTTGGGAATCTTTGGAGTAGCTTGTCTAACTTTGCCCGCTTTAGTTAGGGAGCCATGGGATGGCATACGATTCTCACCTATAGCCTTCAATATATAATAAATATATAAATCATACTCTATCATGGACAATGTGGGCTTAATATATGAGGATCGAAGTTGTAAAAAGCGCGGAAAAAGAGCTCGAACTCAGAATAGAAGGCGAGGGACATACACTGCTCAACCTTCTTGTCGACGAGCTAAATAATCTAGAAAACGTGAGCTTTGCGGCCTACTCTATAGATCATCCCCTTTTCCCCGTTGCTAGGCTAAGAATAGTTACGAGTGAAGGAAGCCCGGCCGACGCGTTAAAGGAGGCGTGGAAACGTTTGGAAGAAGCACTAAAAGCCTTAAAGTCGGAGTTTCAGAAAGAATTCGCTAAATTAGGAGCATAGCATGGCATCAACGTACAGTCCGGAACTTCACTCGCTGGCGAAACTGGGAGATTCCATTCTAAACTGCGTTGTTTCAGCGGCTCTATCACTCATTAACGGGAAGCCGGTTGGCGTAAAAGTTTCAGACAAGACGTTGAGACGTGAAATAGCTAAGCTTAGAATCAGCCTGAAACCGCGGGTTCCACGCGAAGACTTGGCCGAAGCTCTTGTAGCTTATATTTGGTTAAACGGTGTGCGAATAGACGAGCTCATAGAGAAGACTGTGTCTATGTCTGAGAAGGCAGACATCGGCGAAGTAACACGATGCCTATTAAGATATTGCCTTGAGCAAGCCGTTAAGACAAAACAGGGAAAGGAATTTTTAAATCACTACATGGAATTTTAAATAGGAGCCGGGGTGCCCGAGAGGTTAAGGGGACGGGCTGCAGTGGAGGCGGACGCATAAACCCGTTATTCCCCGGGTTCGAGTCCCGGCCCCGGCTCCACTTATTACATACTGCAACTTATTGAAACGAAAGAATTTGGGCCTTTTAATTAGCTATCAGCCGCGTAAACAGTTAAAAAATATAAAGCCTTAAAAATACGCATACAAAGGTAGATGGTAGGTGAATAATTTTGGAGCTGAATGTTTCTGGGAAAATATCGAAAATCCTTGATCTCGACCCATATAAAGTAAAAACACTAGTAGTAAGTTCTAGTAAAAAAGTTGAGATTGAGGTGGAGATTCCTGATAAAATTCTCGCTGATATAGGATGGACCCCAAGCGAGGGAGACGCGGTAAAACTAGTTTTTTCTGAGAATAAGGAAAAAGTTCTCTCAAGCGAAATAGCTTACCACGGAAAAATATACGGAAAAGAGGGAGACGAAGCCTATATCTCTTTCGGGGGACTGCTAGCGAAAATCAAAGGCCCAATCTCCGAAAGCTTCGAAATAAACTCTCCAATATATTTAGGAATAAGTCGAGTATCCCGGAAAAGAAAGGAAAGCTAGAAGGTTTATTGGTGCGGGGGCCGGGATTCGAACCCGGGCAGGCCTACGCCAGCGGAGTTCTTACCGGCTTTGGCCGATCCTAAGTTTGGGCTCCGGATTGTTCCGGCCCGGTCCGCCCCCTTTGACCTAGCTCGGGCACCCCCGCACCATTCCTTTTAGGATTTGAGGTTTTTTATTGTTTTCGCGTTAGAGAAGCATTGAGAAGAAGCTTGAAGCCGAGGTCAGTGGTACTTGGGGTTCTTCACTGTTCTGCGGCGCTTTTACATCATCCCTTACATATATTGTTCTAGGGTGGGTTTATTTGTTGCTGGTTCTATTTGGCTTGCTTCACCGCGTAGGTATGCTTTTATCTTTGCAGCTATTGTTGGGCCTATTGTTGGTATTCTGGCGAGTTCTTCGGGCGAGGCTTTCTGAAGGTCTAGTATGGTTTTGTAGCCGTGGCTGTAGAGGGCTCTGGCTCTTACGCGGCCAATTCCCTTTATGGATACGAGTTCTAGGAGTTCTTCTTTTACGCCGTGCTTTATTCTGTGTCTTAGGTTTGCTAGGCGCACGTAGTGATGTGCTAGTCCGAGGGCGTTAGCTAGCCTGGAGGCTGCGTAGGCGAGCCATTCGGCTGACTGTGTTAGGGAGTATATGTCGCCTGTGCCGACGTTGTATTTTTCGATTAGGACGTCGTCTGGTGTTTCTTCTATCCAGTCGTAGAGTAGTAGCGCGGTCTTTAGC
>JAPDKD010000136.1 GCA_029258735.1 archaeon
GCGAAAGTGGTTTTCTGTTGTCCCGACTCTCCCCAGCGTCCCGTGAGGGAGGGGGCTCTTCGAAGCGGTAAGCTACTTATCATGGCGTCTCCTCGGCTGAGGAGCGGCTTTCTAATACTTGACCCTAAGAAGATTCCGCCAAGCCTCTATAGGCGTGCATCCACTATTCGCGGCGCGTTCTCTTTAGGGGATAAGGTGGAATTCCCCGCTGAAAAGATAGACTTAAAGGTTACAGGTAGCGTCGCCGTGTCTGTTGATGGGGGGCGCGTAGGTAAGGGTGGAGGTTACAGCGACTTGGAGTACGCTATTCTCAGAGAGCTGGGCGTGGTGGACGATGATACGCCTGTGGTTACGACGGTCCACGAAGTTCAGATTGTCAACTTTGTTCCTATGACTGCTCACGATGTTCCCATAGACTATATCTTTACACCTTCCAGGACGATTAAAACACGGGGCGCCTATACGAAGCCCAAGGGTATAATTTGGGAAGAGCTAGACCATAGAAAGCTAGAGGAAATACCTATACTAAGGAGGCTTGCAGAGAGGCGACGATAAAAGTACGCTCTTGTATCTAAGGTTAATAGTGAGAGCTCGCTCATAGGCTTGCCGAAGGCCCATTAGCGGGGTTGGGTTCGGGCTTGGGACGCAGAGTCACGGCGCCCGTCGGGGCGCTCGAGCCCTCGCCCACACGCCCCAGCGCCCATGAGCCCAGCTCTGCCAGCATTTTCCTCAGCTTACTCCTCTCCTCTGGCGGTATTGCTCTTAGCGCGCGCAACTCCACTCGTGGACGAATGTACTCATCGGTTGAGAGGATATCCCTTAGCTTTCCGTATAAAGACGAGTCTAAAACCCCCACAATTTTATAATCAGTTACCCTGCCCTTCTTTTTCTCCTCAGTAACACCAACTATAATCCATCCACCACGAGTGTTAGCAAAAGCGGAGAAAACCTTTCTAACCTTAAACTTCCCATCGTTAGTTTCAAGATCCAGATCCATTTTAAAAAAATCAAAATACGTTCTTGCTTTTAAGTTACATGATTTATTTCTGTTACGCCTTCATAGCATATGAGCCAAGTTAAGCTTAAGCTGACGCTCACAGACGAGCAGGCCATAGAAATGCTCCGCAGGCACCGCCCGGAATGCCCGGAATACGACTACAGAAAGGTTAGGGGATACTGGCCCGATATAAATGAGGAAGAGGTTAGACAGCTTTACTTGCATAAAGCCATGAAGCTCATCGACTGTGGAGTAGATGTCATATGGATAGACCAGCTGCTTAAACAAGCCCGCCTCATCTACTCAATAACGGGAAATATTAAGCATCCAGCCATCGAGGAAACCTTTAAATCTATATCAAAACTCGTTGACGAAATACATGCTTATGGATTATCTAAGGGGAAATATGTGTACGTGGGCTCTTGGGCTCCCATATTTAAAATTTGGCGGAAATATAACTATACCACCCTACAAACCGCCGGATTACGATTACGTCGTTCTTTCTCCAGGCTCGAGGGAGGTATTAAATGTGAAGCTCTACGAGGAGGAATGGAGAATATTAACATCAAAGATTAAAGACTACATGGGCGAAGACATGGTCATCCTCGTGAGGCTTGATCTAGGATCTCCGTATTCTCCAATACACGTCTTCTCCCAGTACCTCAGCAGTTCTCAGCAGAGAAAATTCCTAGTATATCTTGACAACTTCCTCAGGGAAAACGGAGTTCTATTCTCCTATCCAGTCTTCGGGCTTTACATGAGCCCATGGGAGGAAAACGAGGCAAAAATACTTTCGTGGAAGGAAGTTTGCTGGGTTAACGTTTTCGGAGAAGAAAGGTGCGGATTTCCGGTGTATGATTCTCTTGCTCCGGAATTTCAAACCTATGAAACAATAAGAGACCTCGCTCAAAGTAGGAGAGGTGAGCGGTGTGAATAGGAGAGTTTTAGTCATAGCTATAATTTTAGCAATTATAGAGGTTAGTGTTCTCTGCCTCGACTCTACCGCCAGGAAATTCGCAACATCTGAGAATAGGTTAATAGTTGAATTACAAGCCACTCCTAATCCACGGGAGTTATCCGAAGTTAAAATTGCTATTCTCTACGAGCCTATAACCCACTATAAGCCTTTTAACAGAACAGTAGAAGACATAATAAAAGTTCTCAACGAGACTGGAGCGGACTTCGTATTTAGGTGTTTCTGGAGGTGGAACCCCTGCCCGGAAACACCGGAACAGCTTCCTCCCGGCAAGCTCAGGGAAAGGTGCGAGTACGTAGGCTACTACTACCAGCATCTGAAACAGGTTATATCTGCTATAAAAGCCTCTATGCCAGATATCATTTTCTGCGGCGCCATACCAGCCCAGAAGATAGATAGTCGTATTGTCTGGAATCCTATTACGGGCGAGGTTATAAGCTATCCCGAAACCTGGGAGATGGCTCTAGATCCGGGTAAGTGGGGGATTCCGGTCAAAAAAGAGGAATTCCAATGCTGGTTCGCCAAGACACACCTCTGGGTCCCTAAGGACCTTGACTGGCGCGACTACGATCCAGCCGAAGCCCCGGCATACTTCCCCGACATAACCAATCCTAGATTTCAGGAGCTGCTGTTAAGCTGGGCTTATAAACAGATAGACTGCGGCGTAGACGCGATATGGATAGATATGCTCTTCACCCAGGCGAGGTTCCTAGCTAAGATGACGGGAGATGTACACCACGAAGCCGTTAGAGAATCCTTTGAAGCCGCCTGCCGGATAGTCGACGCGATACACGATTATGGTCTTTCAAAAGGCCGGTACGTATACGTGGGCAGCTGGCCCGGAGCCATATACTTCCCCTATACGCCTCCTAAACTGGATTTCGTCACCATATCCCCCTCTTCGAGAGAAGTGTTCTACATGGAACTTAACGAGACGAGGTACGAGGAAATGCTCGCGTCGATAAGAAATGCGTGGGGGGATATACCCGTATTCGCGTTTATAGATTGGGCGGCTACCACTAGAACTCCTCTCGGCGTGTTCAGCCAGAACTTAACTAGAGAACAGCAAAGAGCTTTTCTCAGAATAGCAGACGAGTTCTTCCAGGCTAGAGGCATAAACTTTGTCTACCCGGTACATGGAGGCTGGCTAGGCGCCAATGCCACAGTTAAAGCTTTCGGGAAATTCAATGTATACGATAGTCAAGCCCCCGAATTCGACACCTACGAGACTATCGTAGAACTAGCTCAGAAGAAAGCGTCGTTAAAAAGCGGAGTAGAAGTAGACGTGGTCGATCTTAGAGGAGAAGATCTAAAGACTAGACTACTCGTACTCAGCTTGCAGGGAATCGTGAATAGGGAGAAGCCGCAATTGTATGTACTGTGGGAGAGCAGACGCGTAGAACCTACAGCGTCTGAAAGATGGCTAGAGTATTATAAAGAGAAAGGATGGATTAAAGAATATAAAATCATCAGCATTGAAGAAGCCCTTGAAAAATACAAGAGATACTTGAAGGGGGTAGTGATTTACGACCCTGAGCTTCCCGCGACGATAAACTTGGCGGTGTCTCTAGCTGGAATATACGATTTAGTAGTAGCCCACCCAGATTTCACGCCAATGCTCGCCGAACACGGTCTAGAGGTTAAGTACGATTTAAGAGGCAAGTTTAGAGATAGAATAGAAGCTCATAAATGGCAGCTGGAGAACGTTTATCCATACTGTAATAAGAGCTTGATAAATCTCTTCCCAACAGTGGAGGGAGTGATGATATACAGAGTTTCTATAATCGACTACGTGATAGCGAATAGAGCTTGTTCGATAGGGTTAAACGTAAAGAGAGATGAAGCTCTGATCGGCGAGTATTACGAGAAGATGGATAAGTTTGCTATAGCGCTGGGATACCCTGAGGATGCAGTACTGGAGAGACCCTGGGTCGAGCTAACGTCAAAATACGGCCTGCTCAACGTGCTGGCTACAGCCCTCTCTCCCAATTTCTCATTCCATTCGAAAATACCAGCGAAGAGAAAATATGAGCAAGATCACAAGTTTGAAATAATGCTAGACCCGGATAAAATCTACGTAGCGTTCGCGGTCTCAGATTTGGGATTAAACAGTATGCAGGATTTCTACTATGAGATGTGGCTTAGCGAAGCTAGAGGAGAAGTACCTATAGGATGGTGGCTCGACCCGATGGTCGTCGAATTCTGCCCGGGAATAGTCCAATACTACTACGAGACTAAAACCCCGAACGACTACTTCTACTCAGCCCACGTCGGCGGGAGAGTAAGAGCCTCCGACTTCCCCTACCTAGACGATTACCTGAGGAGAGGACAGAAATACCTAGACAGGTGCTCGCTTAAAATAGTAGCTTTCAGCAACCACCACAGAAAAGATGATAGAGTGTTTAAGCTCTACTCGGAAATTCTAAACGTGGAAGGCTTCGTATTTGGATTCGGGCCGGAGTTTGAGGAGGAATACTGGCTGGTGGACGACAAGGTGTGGATAGTGCCCAGGTATATAGGAAGCCCCCAGACAGCGTTCAAAGCTGTGAAAAACTACATCGATTCTAGACAGGAGAGACCACTCTTTATCATAATCGGAATAGGATTATGGTACTACCCTAAAGTCGAAGATGTAGTAGAGATTAGAGATATGTTAAGGGAAGAATACAGTGACCAAATAGTATTCTGTAGAATTGACGAACTTGTCGCCGCCGTTAAAGAGTACAATTCGACTTACGAGCCAGTTGAAGGTAAACTCAGACTATTACCAGTAATCCTAGCAGCGGCAATTATAGCCTTAATAATATTTTTCTACTTTAAATTTAGAAAAGCCTAACTTTTACCTACACAGGAGAGAGGTGGAGGGCGAGATTACCCTTTAAAGCTTACTTTTAGGGAGTAAATTCTTCACTATGTAGATTTACGTTTACGATACCAGCTGAGAGACTTCATGATCCAGTATATTTTATAGTCGAAAAGACGCCCAATACAGGGAAAGAACTAGAGGTAATAGTAGATGCGACAAAAACCTACGAGAAACCCGTAGACATGAAACTCCACTACTATGTAAAGCTGTCATGGAAAGAGAAGATCTACCGAGTTTTACAGGATACTTTATAAGATGTATGGTAGCGGGATTAGGAGCTGTTCTAATAGCTATAGCTGTTCTACACAGCAGGTTTTCACATTAGTTGTGGTTTTAGAGCATATACGTGGCCGTTAGCGTTAAGTATAAGAAGAGAATAGTTATTCCAGCTATAGCCAGCACTACACCTATTTGCAGCTTATCGAAAGATACGTGTTCAACTACTGTAACCTTCTTGTACCTTATCGACATCTAACACTGAGTATGGGTAGTAGACTACTTCCTGATACTTCCTAACAACCTCAAATTTTAGAACCCTAATTAATGTTTTAAAAGTAAAAATACTTGTAACCACTACTTTATATTTACCGGACGTGTACTCCAGTACTTCATAGCCAAACTTATGCTCTACAACGTACCTGTAGTCGTCCTCGTCTGAAGCCCTACTCTCTCCCTCTAAAACAACTTCTACCGGCAACCTCGCCCAAGAGCCGTTAACCAGCTTGTACAGCTCAATTTTAAGCGGCGTCTCCGTAGAGTTGCAATAGAGTAAGTACACTCCCCAAACCTTCATGCCATTCCGCTAGAATCTACTTCAAACTCAAACTCCAGCTTCTCCCCGAGACCCAGCTCAGTTTCCGTCACACCATCGATACCGTGGCCTGGCTCTAAACTAGTAGAGGTGGTTCACCATGTAGCTTAGAGCCAAAAGCGTAAAAGTAAATAAAATTAGGAGCCATAACCCATCTCTTATGGGGTTGCCTTGGTTTTAGCGTTCAAAGTTTTCGAAGTTATAGAGCCTAGAGACTTAGGGATCTTAGCTTCTAAGCTTAGAGATGTAGCCATTATTGAGGAGGCTGAAATCGACGGACGAACCGTGGAGACAGGGATAGCTGTCACAGAGCTTCAGCTCGAGGAAAATAAGCTTAGAGGAGTTTTCGAGGAATCCTTTGTAGCTACATTTAGGTATCGAGACGAGTACTTTAAGGTGCCCATCAGCGTTGAGACCCCCTTCGAGTTTTATGTTCGCGGGGATAGAGTATTTCTCATATTGGAGGCTAAGAAGCAGAGAGCCAACAGGCTGGCCGGCTTCGTGGGTGAAATAGTCTCAGCCAGGAAGGGAAGCGTCGTCGAAGCCGAGCTTAGCCACGAAACTCTGAAGGCAATGTACGAGTCTAATCCCGAGGGAACTAAGGTCATATTTTTCGATAACGTTCGGCTACCCGGGATAGAGAAGCTATCGCTGTACGGTGAACAGCTCGCCAACACGGAGCTTTACCAGAAATATCTCCAACTAGGCACGATATGGTATATTGTCTATGAAACTGAGGAGGGAATAGTTATAGGCGTTACACGCAACTGCGTTGTCACAGTGTTTTCTAGGGTTGACCCTGAAACTGCCTTGGAAATTATTAGGGAAAGAATAATACCTAAAACGCTGCCTCTTCTCGGAAGGGAAGAAGAATAAGCTACATGAAAGGCTTATAGAGCTTAGCTATGTTTACGGGTTTGACGTGCACTGGCGGGTCCTTGTCTTTCAGCTTTCTGTCGCTGAACGTCGGCTTTGACGCCTTGTAGAAGATGCCTATTGGTATTTTGTCTCCCCATTCTCGCGCCTTTCTGAGCGCCTCCTCGCTGCTAGTATAGTCGTGGCCTTCGTCCTCTAGCTTGTAGACGCGCTGGCGGTAGTAGGCGTAAGTGTTGTAGAAGGTTACGCAAGGCTGTAGAACGTCGATGAAGGCGAAGCCTCTATGCTTTATAGCTTCCTCGATCAGGTATGTTAGGTGCTTTACGTCGCCAGCGAAGCCTCTGGCTACGAAGGACGCGCCGATGCTGAGGGCGAATAGTATCGGGTTTATCGGTTCCTCGTAGGTTCCCCTGGGCGAGGACCTTGTACGCATTCCGTAGGGCGTTGTAGGCGTGAACTGGCCTGTAGTCAGCCCGAAGACCATGTTGTCGTGAACTATGTACGTTATGTCTACGTTTCTCCTAGCCGCGTGTGGGAGATGGCCTATGCCTATCGCGTAGGCGTCTCCGTCCCCCGCGAAGCCCACTACAACAAGCTCTGGGTTCGCCAGCTTTATTCCAGTGGCTAGCGGCAGGACTCTGCCGTGGATCGTGTGGAAGCCGTTGACATTTAGGTAGTCTGTTATTCTTCCGTGGCATCCTATGCCGCTAACGGCGACCACTTTTTCTGGCTTTAGCCCAAGGTTTGCTAGGGCATTTTTAAACGCGGTCAGTATTGCGAAGTTCCCGCAGCCGGGGCACCACACTATCTTCCTGCTGGTTCCATACCTGCCGCTCATCTTCTCACCGCCTCCTCCACTTTCTCGGCTATCTCCTCCGGGTAGAAAGGCCTCCCATCGTATTTGAGCAATTTCTCGTCTACATCTAAGCATAGGTGCTCGCGAAGTAGGCTTCCGAGCTGACCAGTTGCGTTGTTCTCGGCGAGTATATAGGGGCGAGGAAGCTTCCGCAAGATTTCGCTTACCTTGTTTTTGGGGAACGGCCCTAGGAAGACTATTTGAAGCAGGGCTGTTCCATACCCTTTCATTTGTAGCATTTTTTGGGCTTCAAGAGCGGGGCCTTTCACCGAACCCCAGGTTATGATTGTTGCTGCGGGGTTTCCGGCGATAAAGGTCTTAACTGCATCTTCTCTTGCCTCAACTTCTTTTCTCATTTCTTCGAGCTTGCGCATTCTTTTGTTAAATATTTTTATGACTTGCTGGGGGTTATCCGTGCCGTAACCTTCCTCCGTGTGCTCGCCCGTAGTGACCCTTACAATGGCGTTTTCGGTTCCCGGAAAAGCGCGCGGTGAAACTCCGTCACTCGTTATTAAGAAGCGCTTATAAGGTTCGTTCGACTTCCACTTGTTTTCCACTATTTTGCCTCGGTCTATTGTGATTTTTTGCTGGTCGAATGGGTCCACTGTTTTGTAGCTTTCGGCTAGGTATTTGTCTGAGAGAATTATGACGGGCGTTTGGTACCGCTCTGCGAGGTTGAAAGCTTCGGCAGTTAGGTAGAACGATTCTTCATGGTCTCCGGGGGCAATTACGAATCTTGGAAATTCTCCCTGGCTCGCGTGCATTACGAACCTTAGATCGCCTTGCCCAGTGTGCGTTGGCAATCCCGTACTCGGGCCAGGTCTCTGCACCTCCACTATGACCAGGGGCGTCTCCGTCATTGCAAGCTGCCCCAGCGCTTCCGTCATCAAAGCAAAGCCTCCCCCTGAAGTTGCGACCATGCATCTGGCGCCTGCATAGGCGGCGCCTGTAGCCATATTTATGGCTGCAATCTCGCTTTCCGGCTGGATTACGACGATCCCGGCTTCGTCTTCGACGGCAGCGAGGTAGTGAAGTATGGGCGATGCGGGGGTCATTGGGTACGCGAAGTATATTCTCATGCCGGCGGCTAGGGCTCCGAGTGCTGTGGCGTCGTTTCCGGTTAGAAAGAGTTTATTTCCGCTTTGCCTTTTCTTGAGGATAAAGCCGAGGCTTCCTTTAGCTGCCTCTCCATAGCTGTATCCCTCTTTTGCTAGCTTCTTGTTTATCTCCACTGTTTGTTTTCCTCGTGGCTGGAAAGCGTCTGCTATAACCTCTTCGACCACTTTTATGTCGATGCCTAGAAGCCCCGTTACCGCACCTACAGCAACCATGTTTCTAGCAACTGGCGGGGCTCCCAAGTTCCTAGCTATTTCGGTCATCGGCACGGTTAAAGCGTTTTCAGCTTTCTTTACCTCCGAGATTATTATTCCATTGCTGGACAGCCTGTGCTCATGCTTTTTAAGCGTAAGCTCATCCAAGGCTACAAGGATCTCTACCTCCTTTTTCTGTGAATACACTTTTTCGGTGCCAACGCGCCCCAGAAACCAATTGTGTCCGCCCCTAATCAAGGACGGGTATTCATTGGTTGCAAACACTTCGTAGCCGCTTCGCATCGCAATTTTCGAAATTATTCTGCCCGTGAGCATTACTCCTGCTCCAGCCTCGCCCCCGACGAGGAAAGCGAAGTCAATATGTTCCATTTGCATCCCTAATTTTTTAACGAAGTAAGTTAATTAATGTATAAGGTGGTGAATTTCTTAAATAGATATGCTTTTTTCGAAAAAATTTTAGTAGAATTGCAATGAAATTAAAGATAGATGAGGATGAAATCGTTGTTACAAAAAATTCCTTCCATACCCGGTATATACGCCTTGATATTTGTAATAGACCGAGAAAGTACCTTGCGGATAGGACGCCTAGGCGTTTTTAAATTTTCCCCGGGTACCTACGTATATTTTGGCTCAGCTAAAGGGCCTGGAGGATTAAGAGCCCGTTTAGCTCGCCACTCCTCTAGAAAAAAGCGAATGCACTGGCACATAGATTTTCTCTTGGCAAGCCCTTATACTAAGCCATTAGCGGCCGTGTACTCTCCGACGGGTAGTTTCGTTGAGTGCGATTTAGTTGAAAAAGCTTTACATCTGTTTTCGCCAGAAGTACCTGTAAAAGGGTTTGGCTCTTCTGATTGCAGGAGAGACTGCCCTGCACACCTGCTTAAGGGGTTAAGCGTCAATTCAGTAGCTGAAATATTTAGATCACTGGGGCTAAAGCCTTCGGTTCTGATGCTAGTCTAGAATTACTACCTGCACTTTTCCCTCGAGAAGTTCAGCGAATTTCTCGGCGTCACTTTTGCTGCCAACTATTGCCCCGTAGTGCATTGGTATCGCTACTTCAGGTTTAATTATTTCTGCAGCTTTCGCCGCTTCCTCTGCGTTCATTACGTAGGTGCCGCTCACCGGTAGCAGGGCTACGTCTATCTTGCCGAGCCGGGACATTTCTTCTATTAGGTCGGTATCTCCGGCGTGGTATATTTTTACTCCGTCTACCTCCACTATTACGCCTATTCCCCCGTATTCTCTAGGGTGAAACCTTTTATTTACGTTATAAGCCGGGACAGCTTTGATCTTCACTCCTTTAACTTCCCTTTCCTCCCACCAGCTGAAAAGCTTGTACTCTAATCCTAGGTTTCGCAGCTTGCCTTCGCAGTTCAAGGCGGCTACAACTATAGCGTCTGGCTTCGCCACCTTGAGTACATCTTCGGGCGAGCAGTGGTCGAAGTGGTCGTGTGTGCATATAACTATGTCGGCGTCTTTCGGCGTGCCGGAGACTCTAAACGGATCAATGTAGAGTGCGACATTTTTTCCTTGTATTCTAACAGTGTCATGAACGAGCTTTTCTATCTTAACTCCACGGTAAACATATTCCCTGCTCATACTATTTCTATTTCGAACGTTCCGAGATAAATATTGTCTACTTAAATCGCTTATCCGTAGACAGCTATTGTGTCGCCTTGCTTTACGACGTCTCCGACCTTTACTTTGAGCTCTTTTATTACGCCTTCTTTTTCGCTTCTAACTTCTATCTGCGTCTTCATGGCTTCCAATGTAACTATTAAGTCTCCTTTAGCGACTTTCTGCCCAGGCTTAACGTGAATCTTAACCACTTTCCCCGTCGTGCCCGCTAGCAGTTCGTTAGCCTTAGTGCGTAAAGTTGAAACTTGAGGTTGGGAGACAGCGCTCTTTACCTTCTTTATTTGTGCAGATGAAAGACACCTCAATAAGGCTGCCAGGCTTTCGTCGTATTCGCTTAATTCGACCTCGACAAGGTAGACCTCGCCGTCAACGATTACCTTGAACTTCCTAGTTTTCATCGAAGCTTACCTCTTCAAGCCGAGCTGTAAGCTTCCACTTACTTCTCGGTGTTGGTAAAACCGTTCTTCGCGGAGGAGTTTTCGAAAGAATATATGCTGCTAATGCGGCGATTATAGCTATCCTTTTCCTCTTATCCGAGTTTGGCACGTCGCTGTTCGATACTGACACGGTTATCCCCACTTTGCATTCTAAAATTTAATGAGAGAAATAATTTAATGTAGCGTTCACTAGGTGGGCGGGACTCCGTGCTTTCTAGACGGCCTCGGTGGCCGTTCTCTCTTAGATAGGAGAAACTCTAGGGTTTTTATTATTCTGGGTCGGGTCTCGCTTGGCAGAATCACGTCATCTATGTATCCGCGTTCTGCGGGCACGTAGGGATTTGCGATCTTGCTTCTGTAGTCTTCGGCGAACTTCTTCACTAACTCCTCCTTATTTTCTACTTCAGCTAGCTGACGCTTGTATATTATTTCAACGGCTGGCTCCGGCCCCATCACCGCTATTTCAGCGGTTGGCCAAGCATAAACGAAGTCGGCACCTAGGTGCTTGCTTCCCATAGCTATGTAGGCGCCGCCGTAGGCTTTCCTCACTATTATAGTTATCTTAGGCACGGTTGCCTCCGAGTATGCGTATATTATCTTGGCGCCGTGCCTTATGACGCCACCGTGTTCCTGAACTGTTCCCGGCAGGAAGCCGCCAACGTCGACGAAGGTTATTATCGGTATGTTAAAGGCGTCGCAGAACCTTACGAAGCGAGATATCTTGTCGGAGGAGTCTATGTCGAGAGCCCCCGCGTAGACTGCTGGCTGGTTGGCTACTATGCCCACAACGTGGCCGTTAAGCCTTGCGAATCCTATCACTGCATTCGGAGCGAATCTCTCCTTTACTTCTAGGAACGACCCTTTATCGACTATGCCTTCAATGACTTCCCTGATGTCGTAGCTTTTTAGAGGGTCTTCAGGTATTATCGAGTTCAGGTACTCATCCTCTCTTTCCGGGTCATCGCCCACGTCTATATAGGGAGGATCATCTAGGTTGTTCGGAGGCAGGTAGCTGAGGAGCTTCTTTATTAAGCCTATTGCCTCTTCTTCGGTGTCTACGACGAAATCGGCTACTCCGCTCTTCTCGGCGTGGACATCGGCGCCGCCCAGCTCTTCGAACGTTACTTCTTCGCCTATTGCGGCTTTTACAACCCTGGGGCCTGTTATGAACATGTAACTGGTTTTCCGCACCATTATTATAAAGTCGGCTAGCGCCGGAGAATATACTGCGCCACCAGCGCAGGGCCCCATTATAGCCACTATCTGGGGCACCACGCCGCTTGCCATAACGTTCCAGTAGAATATCTCGCCGTATCCTTTCAGCGAGTCGACGCCCTCTTGGATGCGTGCCCCGCCGCTGTCGTTTATCCCTATTATGGGTACGCCTGTCTTAAGCGCATGCCGTATTGTTGCGGCTATTTTTGCGGCGTGCATTTCTCCTACGCTTCCGCCCATGAAGGTGAAGTCTTGCAGGTATACTGCGACCTTTCTCCCGTCTATCTTTGCGAGCCCGGTTACGACGCCGTCGCCGTAGACTCTCCTCTTGTCCATTCCGAAGAGGTTTGCCCTATGCGTAACGAACGTGCCGAACGGAGTGAATGAGCCCGGGTCAACTAGGAGCTCGAGTCGCTCCCATGCAGTCAGTTTTCCCTTGACATGTTGCGCCTTTATCCTCTCTTCGCCGCCGCCCTTCTTTAGTTGCTCGCGCTTGGACAACAAGTCACTTATCTTGTCGGTCATTATAGACCCTGCCGTCTGCTACCGTATTTCCTCTATCCAAACATCCATGGGGATTCCTTGAACATTGACCCTTACGAGTTTTGCTCCTCTTGCCGCGGCTTCGCATGAAAGCTGTAGGTGCCTTTTTATCTTGTTCACTGTGCGCATTACGTTTTTGATTCGGTCGTCGGCGCTCTGTCTTATTCGCCTTATTTCGTCAAAGAAGGATAGGGGGAGGTAGCGGGCTATTATGTCTTTGGGTATGCCTCCGTTTAGAGCCGAGACTTTGAAAAGGCTTTTTGGCTTAATTTTGCCCCGGCCATCGGCTTTGAGCTTTGAAAATGATACGTAGGCTTTTGGCCCCTTAACGATTAGGTATGATTTGGGGGGGATCGGTATAGCTTTCCAAAGCTCGACTTTTATTGATTCACCATCGCTTACAACTTTGGCGGAGCCTTTGCCCGTTACGGCCGCTATTAAGGGCTTTTCAATATAGAAACGTGCTCTCCCCTTTACTTCAAAGAGGGGAGAGTATTCCTCGTTGCCTACTAGAAGGTTGCAGGTAGCGTAGGCGCAGGGGTCTTCTAGCTGAGCAAGATTTTTTAAGCTGTCTGCTGATAATAAGGAAACGTCTTCGCCGTCGACAAGCTCTACGGTTCCTGTTGTTTCGTCAATTGTTGTGGCGTCGTTCGTCATATGTTTCATAACCACTTATTTGATGTGGTATATAAGCGTTGTCTCCGGTACTTCGTTAAAATTACGCAAAGACTATAAAAAGCACCTTACAATACTATTTAAAGGAGATTTATGTCGAATGACGATAAAAGGGAAAGCATCTTAGGAATTCTTGCGATGTTGCTTTTAATATTGGGAGGTATTATATTTTTCTATGTTTTTAATAGAGAAAAAAGGAAGAACATTGAGGAATCATATAATTATCTTTTAGATAAAAGGGACCAATTCATAGAGGAGCTAAGCAGGTTATCGGCGCTCCGAAACACTGGCGCAATCAGTGAGAAAGAATATGAGAAACGACGAAGGGCAATCCTTGATAAAGTATGGAGAATAGAGCGAAAACTGAGCGAGCTAGAAGCAAAGGGATGGGCTAGCTAGAATAGAAAGCTAAATATCCTGTCAACCTCGTCGTCATGTAGCTTCTCATACTTCTCTAAAGATCCAACATCGTACCAGAACGCGGAACTAAGATAGGCGTTTACACGGGCGCCTTTCTGCAGAAGAGCCGGAATAAGGTCGCCCATAATGTCCGCGCTGCCTTTCTCCCTAATGATCTTCTTTACCAGCGGGATATTTTCCACGTTCAGAACAAGTATTCCCATGACGACATATCTATCCAAAACAGGCTTCTCCCTTATCCCCACCACCTTTCTGTTTTGAACCTCAGCCACTCCAACGCTAACCCTGTAATTTTTCGAGAGAGCTATAGTGGCTTCTCCGCCCCTCTCCCTGTGAAACGAAAGAAGATTAGAAAGGTTAATGTTTGACAGGATATCGCCGTAATATATTAATCCCTCGTCGAAGCCGTCTAAAACGCCGAGCAAGTACGCGTTATAGAGCGCGCCAGCGTTGCCGGGAAACGCCGGGTTATCGCGCACATATTGTATTCTAACTCCGAAGCGCGAACCGTCGCCGAAGTAGTTTTCAACCTGCTCAGCCTTGTAGTCCACTAGCAAAGCTATCTCATGAATACCGTGATACCTCATCAGCCTAACAATATATTCCAGCAGCGGCTTCTGACGGCTACCCACAGGAATCATAGTCTTCTGGAAATAGAAGGTTAGGGGGCGCAGCCTCTTACCTTTCCCCCCACATAATACCAAGCCCTTAGCCCGCATACCGCGCGCACTCTCTCGTGTAATATCTACAAGAAAGTTCTAAATACCTCTCGCTCAATTCACCAATGGTGCAGAAAATGGCAAGCATAGCCGACGATTTCATTATAGCCGGCGTGAGAGGCCGGTGGATACTCGACTCCAGAGGCAACCCGACAGTAGAAGCTGAAGTATTGACCCTAGCCGGAGGCATCGGGCGAGCCGCTGTCCCGTCTGGAGCATCAACTGGTACGCACGAAGCTCTCGAGCTAAGAGACGGCAGCAAACCGTTCCACGGCAAAGGAGTATCCAAGGCGGTAGAAAACATAAATGAAGTCATAGCCAAGGAAATAATCGGCCTCGACTCCAGAAATCAGAGAGATATAGATAGAACAATGATGGAACTCGACGGAACCAAGAACAAGAGCAAGCTAGGCGCAAACGCGATACTGGCAGTTTCCCTGGCCACCGCCAAGGCTGCCGCAAACACCTACGGCCTACCTCTCTTCCAATACCTCGGCGGCTCGCTGGCACGCGTGCTACCCGTACCCTTAATGAACATCATAAACGGCGGCAAGCACGCAGGAAACCAGCTGAACATCCAGGAGTTCATGATAGTGCCCGTCGGCGCAGACACGTTCTCCGAAGCCCTTAGAATAGGCAGCGAAGTCTACCACTCCCTCAAAAAGATACTAGCAGAAAAATACGGGAAAAACGCGATAAACGTCGGAGACGAGGGAGGCTTTGCGCCACCCATGAAAACCAGCAGAGAAGCATTAAACGCGCTCCTAGAAGCCATAAAAGCCAGCGGATACGAGCCAGGCAAAGACGTCGTCCTAGCACTTGACGCCGCCGCCTCGGAGTTCTACAACGAGAAAAGCAAAACCTACAACCTAGACGGGCGCCAGTTTACGCGCGAGGAGCTAATAGAATACTACGCGAAGCTCGTGGAAGAATACCCGATAGCATCAATCGAAGACCCGCTCCACGAAGAAGACTTCGAAGGCTTCAAACTAGCCACTGAAAGACTAAAAGAAATACAAATCGTAGGTGACGACATATTCGTCACGAACATTGAAAGGCTTTCCAAAGGCATAGAGATAGGTGCGGCAAACGCCCTACTACTAAAGGTAAACCAGATAGGAACACTAAGTGAGTCCATAGATGCGGCCTTCAAAGCCCTAAGAAACGGCTACAACGTAATAGTAAGCCACAGAAGCGGAGAAACAGAAGACACAACAATCTCCCACCTAGCGGTAGCCCTAAACTGCGGACAAATAAAGACAGGCGCGCCAGCCAGGGGAGAAAGAACCGCAAAATACAACGAACTGCTAAGGATAGAAGAATACCTCGGAAGCAAGGCCGAGTATCCAGGACTAAAAGTCTTCAAGAGAAAGTGGTAAACCTCTCTTTCATTTTTTCTTTAGAAAACTTTCGCGTAGTAAATAACAGCAGTTAGTAATATAGAAAGAATACTGCCCCCGACGATCTGGCAGAAGGTATGCGCACGCATCCTGAGCCTAGCCCAAGCCACAGGCAGCAACAATAGATAGAGAGAAGCATACAGCGCCCCCAGCATTAGCACGGCAACAGTAGTGGGCCCAGCAATTCCCGCCGCGTGAACGCTGATCTTCCATTTAAACGTGATAACTGCAAATACGAGCCCTATCAAAAAGTAGGACACGTAGAGAAGCATGTACTCGTGGTAGCCCCTAAGCTCTAAATACGCCATTCCAATGATGTAGGAAAGCAACGTGAAAAGAAAGTACCTAAACCTCTTCTCCCTCTCCGAAATGAAGATATCCGTCACGCCGCGCCAAGTATCATATACGATGGGGGCCAAAGGCAAAATCGACTGAGTAAGAATAAGCATAACAAGCGCCTCATAACCCCCCAACCGATAATTACTCCACAAAATTAAGGCGATCAATCCACCGTATATCTGCGGCGAAAGCGCTAAAGAAACCAAATGCGCAACACGGTAGCCTAAATCGCGCGAGCCTTCATTCATAGAGACCCCTCCTACCACTATAAGTCAACTTTTAAAAATTACCTGGGAAGAGTAACTCCTCTCTGTCCCTGATACTTGCCCGAGTACGGCTTGGGCTTTCCTTCAACCCGCATAAAAACTACGTGGGCAAACCTCACGCCCTTCCTCAGTATCACGGGGAAAGCCCCGCCGTGAATCTCTAGGGTTATCTGCCCCCTAAAGCCAGCATCGATGATCGTAGGGGGTATAGAAAGCCCGAGGCGCGCGAAGGTGCTCCTTAGCTCTATGAAGCCCGCTATGTCTCCGGGCATTTCAATAGATTCGAGGGTTGAAACAAGAACCTTCATGTATGGCTGCATAACTATTCCCTCGTCATCCAGCCTCATAACCTTATAGTACTCCCTGAGATCGTAGTCGGAAATCCTGGTGGGATCTATAGGCGTCGGATTGTTGAGAAGTATGGCTACCTCATCCCCTATGCGCAGGTCCACGCCGTTCTCCCGCACTATTTCCTCGCTGAACGGCTCAATCACGAGCTTCCCCTGCTCTATAAGCTTCATTATCTCCGAGCCAGATAACATCAAAAAGGTTTGGCGGGGCGAACATATTATAGCTATCGCTGAATCTCCCTCCCCTTCAAAGCATATTCACAGTAGCTCCTCAAAGGACATATTTCGCATAGAGGCTTCCGCGCCCTACATATCCGCCTACCCAGAAGAATCAGATACATGTGAGCTTCCAGCCTAAGGTCGCTGGGAAAGTATCTCTCTAAGTCTTCTCTTATTTTCCTATAACTAGACGACTTGGAAAGCCCCAGCCTGTTCGCCACCCTCCTAACATGCGTATCTACGGGCACCACTCCTCCCTTAAACAGCGCCAAAACAACATCCACAGTTTTCTCGCCAACACCCGGAATCGAGGTTAAAGCCCTCCTCGCCTCTTCAGGCGGCATAGCCAGAACTGTCTCTAAGTCGTTTCCTCGCTTGACATATTCCGCAAGGGACTTTATGCTCCGTGCCTTTTGGCGCCAAAGCCCCGCAGGCCTAATGGCTTCCTCTATCTTCTCCAGCGGAGCTGAAGCTATAGCGTCTACTGAGACGCCTACTTCCTTCTCCAGCCTCCTATAGGCCTTGAAGGTGTTCGCTTCGGCGGTGTTCTGCGAGAGTATTACGCCGACCAACACCTTGAATGGGTCGCGGTACCGTTTGAAAATATAGAACGCTATAAACTCCTCATCCCCATACGTTAACGCTTCCCTGAGCTTCTCGAGGAGCTCATGAGGCTTCAGTCGAGGCATGAAAGAAAGAAAATGAAAGATTCCTTAAAAATTTAAGTTTTATTAAGCTTTTTAGAGATTTCCTCTGACTTCTTGAAGGCCCGCTCAACCGCCTCCATGAGGATTGCCCTGAACCCTTCTCTTTCCATCACGTGAACCGCTTCTATCGTAACGCCTCCAGGAGTAATAACCATGTCCCTCAGCTCGGCTGGGTGCTTACCCAGCTTTTCAAGCAGCTTCGCGGTGCCCGTCACCGTGTTAACCGCCAGCTCCAAAGCGACGTCCCTTGGCAGCCCCACCTTGAGCCCCGCCAGCAGCAGAGACTCGAAGAATATGAGCATGTAAGCGGGC
>JAPDKD010000046.1 GCA_029258735.1 archaeon
AAGAGGAAGAAGGGTCTAAAACTTATCGATATTTTTTGTTGTTTTTACCTTGTTTTTATTCCTAATTTTTCTACTATTGCTGTTAGTTCTCTATTTTTTACCCATATATTCAATTTGCCGAAGATGAATGCGGGAGTTCTCTTGAATTTTTCTAGGCAGTCCGCATTTGTTACGAAAAGCACGGTTCTGAGCTCTCTAATGTAAGTTCTTAGCAACTCTTCTACGGCTTTATAGCCTCCACTATATGCCGCTGTAATTATGGGCGCCGCTATTCCCACAATACGCGCCCCAAGACGCAGAGCTTTACCCGCATCTAATCCACTTCTTATTCCTCCAGTAGCAATCACAGTACAATCAAAGCACGCACTTAATACCTCTAAAATGCTGGCTGCAGTAGGTATCCCCCATTCCGCAAACGTCAAGCCAGTCCTCGAGAGTATTTCTTCTCCGTTTTCCTCTGCCCGATAAGATTCGACTAGAGCAAACGAAGTTCCACCCGCACCTCCTGTGTCGAAAATTCTTATGCCACACTTATATCCGATTGAAGCGTCTTCCTTAGACAATCCATTTCCGGTTTCTTTTAAAATGACTGGTTTAGGGGATTTTTTTACGAATTCCTCTATCAGAGGTAATATATCTTTGTAGTGTGGCTCACCTTCGGGTTGGACAACCTCCTGCAGGGGGTTTAAGTGAAGCGCTATAGCGTCAGCATCAACCATCTCAATTAAATTTTTAGCTAGCTCTTCAAGCGACTCGGCTTCTTTAAGTTGGCTTACTCCGATGTTCGCTATAATAGGTATGTTTGGCGCGACTTCTCTTACAACGCTATAGGTTTCTCTAATGTCTAGTTGTTTTAGTCCTGCCCTTTGGCTCCCCACGCCCATTGGAATATTTAACGTCTCAGCAGCTTGAGCGATAATCTTGTTGAGTTTTTTAGCTAGTTTTGTTCCTCCCGTCATGCCCGCTATCATTATTGGCGCGTCTATTTTTTTGCCAAGGAAACTTGTTGAAAGGTCTATTTCGGAGAAATCTACCTGAGGTAGTGCTCGATGAATTAGTTGAACGTATTCGAAATAAGAAGAAATTGCTGAAGATGTAGGCTTTTGCACAACTATATGTATATGCTCGTTTTTTCTTCGTTCGATTAGGTTTTCTTCATCCTTCATGCCTGTTCACATTTATCTTTTCCTATTCTCTTTCGAAAGCTATTGATGCATATGCAACCACTGCTGAGTAGTCGCCGGTTACGTCGCCCGAGTTTGCGTATTTTAAAAGCCTTGCCTTCGTGTATCCCAGTTTTTTCGCTGCATAAATTAATGCCATAACAGGGCCGGGACCGCACATAGATATTGGCGTTTCAACTACAGCGTTGAAAAGACCTTCTGGATCTAGGTTAATAATCTTTTCTATAGCGATTTTATCTTTTCTTCTGGCAGCGTCAGCGCTTTCATAATGAGTAAAGTCGCTGCTCGCCACTATGTATGCTTTTAGATTCATTTCTGATATTACGCTTGCTATTGCCTCGCCGACCGCTTTGGCTGCCTCCGGATATTGTAGAAGCATAGATAAGGGGACTATTCTAACGTTGCCGTACATAAACTGTAGGAAGGGAAGCTGTACTTCAATAGAGTGCTCCTGCAAGTGAGCTACATCGTCAAATGAAATCAGCTTATTTTTTTCGATAATAGATTTGGAGACTTCTAAATCAACTTCAAGTGTTCCTAGAGGGGTCTCCCACAATTCTGAGCTGGAAAGGGCTAATGGATCTCCGAGCCCGTGGTGATTAGGGCCGAGTATGAAGACTAAGTCTGGTTTACCGCCCTCGCTTAACCTGTAGAAACCATGTGCTGCAACATGCCCCGAGTAAATATAGCCAGCGTGGGGCGATACTATACCTAAAATATCGGCTCTAAATTTCTGACCAACTTCGGGAAGTTTTCCAGGTCCAAGCTTATGAAGAAAGCTCTGCCTTATTTGTTCCTTTAATATCTCTGGTTCACTTTCGTAGAATAATCCTGCTACGGCTGGTCTTCGAATTTTTACCATAATCTTCACCTAAACTAAGTGTTATGTGTCAGGAGCAAAATAATTCTTTTTAGTATTTAAAGCGGAAAATTTTGATGAAGCTTATACTATTTCTCCTGTTGGAAGTACGCGCGCTTCAAAGTCGTCGATTGATACTGGTAAATCTCCATCGGGAGGCAAATCTCCTCTTTCCCTAAGTACTTGCCTGGCTAATAGCCAATAAACTAATGCCAGGGAACGTCTTCCCTTGTTGTTCACGGGTATTACTAGGTCAATGAATTGAAGCGGAGAATCTGTGTCACAGAGAGCCACTACAGGAATTCCAGCTCTTGAAGCTTCTTCGACTGCTTGAGCGTCCATTCGGGGGTCTGTTACTATTAGTAGGTCTGCTTCGATGTATCTGCTAAGGGAGGGGTTTGTAAAGGTTCCGGGCGGAAATCGTCCAACGATTGGTATGCAGCCCACGATAGCGCAGAATTTTTTTACGGGCCGCTGGCCGTATTGTCTAGCTGATACAGCTACTACGCGGTGAGGGTCGTATTGTGCTATGAATTTTGCTGCTGTTCTTATTCGTTCGTCGGTTTTTTTGACGTCTAAGAGGTAGAGTCCGTCGGGCCTTACACTGTAGATGAACCTTTCCATGGGCTTTGATTTCATCCTTGTTCCTATTCTAACACCTGCTGCTAGGTACATTTCTAGCGGGATCAATAGTTCCTCTTCTTTTACTGTGGCTGTCCCTTCACCTGTATCCCGAATTTCCATAGACACCGTTCTTGCACTATAGGGAATAAGTATATTAGCCTTTTCCTCGTCGCTTTACAACAGAACCCTCAGTATTCATCAAAGGAAGATTTAAATAGACTTTTACATCACCTTTTTAGACCGTTATGATAATTCCGGTTCGTTGCTTTACGTGTGGAGCTCTTATAGGCGATAAGTGGCTTGAATATGCGAGAAGAGTAAAACAGGGTGAAGATCCAAAAAGAGTTTTGGACGATCTTGAAGTGAAGAGGTATTGCTGTAGAAGAATGTTCCTCTCACACGTTGAGCTTATAGATGAAATATTGCTTTATGAAGAAGCGGAAGAAGAATAAGGCTACCTATAGCTTTTCTGCCTTTTCGCTCTAGCGGATCTTCCTCTGGGCTTTTTTGGCTCTGTTTGTCTAGGGTCTTCTATAATGAGATGGCGGTCGTATTCTTCGAAAAGATTTTTTAGCTCTTCCGATCCCGTCCACTCTATAAGTGCCCTTGCTATTGCTGTTCTTATAGCTGAAGCTTGACCCATTATTCCTCCGCCGTGTGCTTCAGCGTAGATGTCTACTTTACTTATTATTTCCTCGCCAGCCAGCATTATTGGTTCCATTATTTTTAGGCGTACTGGTTCCGGCTCAAGTATTTCAAGCGGCGTTCCGTTTATGAATATTCTGCCACGTCCCTCTTTTATTAGAGCTTTTGCTCGTGCTGTTTTTCTACGAGCGGATGCAAGCACGTACTTCATAGCCTACCACCAAAGCTCTCGTATACTTCTGCCAGCGTTACATAGGGTATTTGCTTGTTTTTAAGCTTAGCTGCCTCCGGAACTTCGGCCTCTTTTCCCCGAAGTTCTTCTGGAAAACCTATGTAGACTCTTAGTCTCTTTAAGGCTTCTCGCCCTCTAGGTTTCTTCTTGGGAAGCATTCCCCTAACCATTCGCTTGAATACTAGGTCAGGTCTTCTTGGAATTTTTGGCCCTCTCTTTTCTGGGTTATGGTAGGTCCGCCATTCAAGCACCCGTTTTCCATACCATTGAAGTACCCGTTTTCTTGTGCCAGTGATTATGATTTTCTCCGCATTGACTACGACTATTTTTTCGCCCATGAGTAGTCTTTTTGCTATAATGCTTGCAAGCCTTCCGGCAACTAGTCCTTCACCGTTAATTATTGTTTCCCCCTTCTTGCTTAGCTCCATTTTTTCAGGCAATTATCTTCACCCCACTTCCTTTCGGGTTTTCCTCTACGAGCTCGCGTATAGATAGGGTTCGCCCATGTCTAGATATTTTTTCACGAGCTGTAGCTGAGAAAGCCCAGGCAGCTACCGTTACACTATGTGCGAGTTCTCCGCTTCCGAGCACTTTGCCGGGGACTACTACTACGTCGCCGTCCTTGGTGTATCTGTTGATTCTGCTTATGTTTACTTCGATTCTTTTTCTGGTCGGCTTGCTGAGGTGCTCGGCTACTGCGTCCCATATTGGCGCGTTGTTTTCGTTTGCTTTCTTCTTTAAGTAGCTTATCAACCTTCTAAGGTGAATATTTGTCGGCCCTGTTCTACCCATAGTTCGTCAGACCCCTTTGGATGCTTCAATAGGGTAATTTAAGTATTTAGGTTTTCAGAGAGGGGAGACGTTTGAATAGTTTTTAAAGTTTCGTTTATAAAGGCTTTTCCGCGCTTTAGCAGAGTGTCTATTGCGGTATATATGAGCTTTCTCATTGATATCATTCCTAGGCTTTCCACAGTAAATATAAAGGTTCTTTCATCCCACCCTATTTTTACTACTCCTGGACATTTCTCCTCGCATTCTCGGCAGAGGGAGCATTCAAGTTCATTTACAACTTTGAGTTCGCCCGACTCTGCAGACAGGACTCCTTTGGGGCAGATATCTACACACTTCTGAAGATCTTCAGGTTTTGGGTTTAGAATTCTAATTTTAGGCTTATATTTGTAAGCTACGGTGGCAACTGGCTGCCATTTTGCGTGTTCTTTACCCGTGCCCATTTTCGCTATGGCTTCTAACGCTAGCCTTTGACCTGGAGCTAGCTTAACTATGGGTATTGATTCTGAGACTGGAGTTATTCTAGCCAACATGGAGGAAAGCGAGCCGAAGCTTGCTGCTTGGAACTTTAAGTGTCCGGAGTAGACCATTACTGGTCTATCTATTGCTTCTACGTCCAGCACGAAGCTGACTGTATATTCGTCTCTTTTGCCTTCCTCGTAAGCTTCACGTAGAATATCGTAAACTTCATCATCTATGTGCAGCGGTATGAGCCCTAAACGGTGTGCCAGAATTTCGTCGAAAAGTACTGAGTCATTTACTGTTATTATGACGTCATCTATTGCAAGAGTTGGGACTTCGGAAAGGAGAGTTCGACGTAAAGCGTTTGCAAATGCTGGGGATACTCCGCTCAGCTCGAATTTGAGAAAATTGTCTTTAAGCTCGATTATTTTAAGCGAGAGTTCTTGCGTCAATAATAATTCACCTTGTAATTTAGAACTAATAGCTACTTATCTCTAGCGTACCGGTTTTTGTTTTCTTCCTCTTAACAGTTCTATTAATGATACTCCGTTGACCTTAATTACCTTGAAACGTACGCCTGGTAGGTCGCCGTATGCTCTACCTTCGGGGCCGCCTATTCTTTCAATTATAACTTCATCATGCTCGTTTACGAAGAGAAGTGAGCCGTCACCCGGCAGAAAAGCAGTTACAACTTTTCCATTTTTTATAAGCTGTACTCTCACGCATTTTCTTACGGCGCTGTTGGGTTGCCTGCTTTCTATCCCTACTTTTTCTAGCACTATTCCCCTAGCCATAGGCGCGCCTTCTAGCGGGTCAACTTTCTTGGCCATTTGCAACATTCTTCGCTTGTAATTTATGTCGCTCCATCTGAATTTCTGCCTTTTTCTCTTTAGCTTTCTTGCCGCATATAGACCCATAGGTGACTTTGATCCGGGCATATCCTACACCAGCCTGGACAGTAAAATTACGCATGTAATTATATATTTATCGGGTTACTGTATGATTACAGTATCTATGTCGAAGTATCTTTTTGCGACGAGTTTTGCTCTTGCTATAGTTCTTCCTTCTCTTCCTATTGCTAGGCCTTTATGTTCAGGCTTTACTTTGACTATTACTATTTTTTTGCCTTGAGGTGTTTTCTTTAGTCTTACTGATTCGACTTGCGCGGGGAAAAGGCTATTTCTAATTAGCTCTTCTAGACTTTCAGAATATTCAATTATTTCGATGTCTTTTTTCAGGAGTTTTCTTAGGCTTTTTACGTAGATTCCGTTTTTTCCTACTGCGAGTCCTGCTTGTCCTTCGGCTACTAAAAAGATTATTCTATTTCTTTCTTTGTCTATTATGCAGTCTTTGACTGTTGTTCCCGTCATTCCTTGTAAGAGGTCTATGTATTGCATTTCAAGATCTGTGAGCATTATTTCCGGCATAGCTCATCACTCTTCGGCGAGTTCTAAGATATTGCTTTCACCGGGATCTATTATTGCAAGACTGGCCACCATGTGCGGTCTTCTACATATTGCTCCGAGGTCCCAGCTTGATCCCGGAAATGTATACATGGGCGTTTTAGATACTTTTGCATAGTATTTTATGTCTTCTCTTGCTTCGTCGGGAGCGTTTGCAGCTAGGATCACTAGCTTAGATTTGCCTAAAAGCATGGCTTTTTTGGTTTCGTTTGTTCCTATTACTACTTTTCCAGTTCTTATTGCTGTTTGTAGTTCCCTCGCGAAATCCATAGCAATCACAAAAGCTTATGGTAACTTATGTTTTTTGCTCTTTTTTCTCGTATGTCATGAGTAGCTTTACTGCTCCAGTACCTGTTGGCATAGGTACTGAGCCTACTACAATGCTTTCTGTAACTCCTTTTAGCATATCGACTTCTCCTCTCATTGCAGCGTCAGCTAAGTGTTTAACGGTTACTTCAAATGCCGCTCTAGCTAGCGGCGCGGTTTTTTCACCTGCTACGCCATGTCTTCCTATTTCCCTTAATTTTCCTGTGAATGTCATTGCGTCCGCTACAAGCATTAGGTGGCGAATGTCCACGTCTAAGCCAAATTCGTCTAGTACTGATTTCATTTCTTTAATGATTAAGTTTCTCGCTGCTTCTATTCCTAAGACATTCGCTGTTTCTATGATGTTATTTGTCACTGTTCTGGTGGTGTCTACTCCTTCCATGGAGAGTACGGCTGCTAGATTAGAGCCTTCTGTTACTATCATGTATCTTTTTTCTCCGTTTTCTTCTATTTCGCGTATTAGGGCGTGGTTTATTCCCTTAAGTCCTTTCAGCTTTATGTTTCCTATTCTTTCGTACATTCTTCTTAGCTTAATTACGTCGTCTATGTCCGTGTGGAAGATGATAACTGGTTTTTCTCCTTCTACTTTCTCTATTTTGCCTTTTTTGCCCTTTATTTTGGATAGCGCTTTTGCTACGTCTTTTACTGTGATTCCTCGGTCTTCGAGCATCTCTGGATCTAAAGTTATGGTGATATCAGTGGTTATGTAGTCGACTTCTATGTTTTCCGAGACATCTCGTATTGTTGTTAGCTCCATTTTACGCGCTAGTTCGAGGGCTTTGTTTTTGTCTTTGGCGTAGTCTCCGGTTAAATATACATACATTATTGGGGTTTTTGGCTCTCTTCTTAGGTCTACTATTTCTTTGAGGCGTGGTAGTCCTAGAGTTATGTTAAATTCTCTTAGTCCTGCGAAGTGGAAAGTTCGTAAGGTCATCTGAGTGCTAGGCTCTCCTATTGACTCTGCGGCAACCATTCCTACCGCTTCTCCAGGGTCTACAAGCGCTTCTCTGTATTCTTTTAGTGCTTTTTTGAGCACTTCTTCAGCCTCTTCCTCGCTGAGCCTGCTAGAAAGTATTTTTTCTATTAATTCGTCTCTAACTTTTTTCGGTAAATAGCTCGCCTTCCCCTCTACCATAGCGCGGAGTTTCTCTTCTTCGATTGGTTTTTCTACGGGTTTTGTTCTAGTCGATACCGTAATTTTTATTATTCTATCGACGTTAACACTTCTTCCGTGATCGCTTCTAGAGGGATCTACGCCGTCTTCGCCGTACTTGAACTGGATTATAAAGCCTTCGGAGGATCTCACGCTACCGTCGTATGCTACATAGTAGTCGTGCAGAGCGTTGGATAGCCTTCGGTACATATATCCGCTGTCAGCTGTTCTAACGGCGGTGTCAACGAGTCCCTCTCGTCCTGCCATAGAGTGGTAGAAGAACTCTGTTGGTGAGAGACCTTTTCTAAAGTTACTTTTAATGTATCCCTTTGCCTCTGGCCCTAAATCTCCCGGTTTGAAATGAGGGAGCGGGCGACGGAGGTATCCTCTCTTTATTCTCTGTCCTCTTACAGTTTGCTGTCCAAGCGCAATCGACATCTGTATGATGTTTATGGGGTTAGCTCTAGCTCCGGTAAACGCCATTATAAATCCACTTCCGCTTTTCTTGCCGTATTTTTCGAGGACCTCGCTGGCCTTGGCGCTTACGCGTGATTCTAGAACTTTCAGGATTTCGTTTTCTAGCGTTTGCTCAAGAGTCATGCCTGCTGCTTGTACGAGCCTGCCTTCTTCGTATTGTTTGATTAGTTTGTCAACTTCTTTTCTTGCTTCTTGTAAAGCTTTTTCTACTTCTTTTAGGGCATGCTCGGGCACGTCAATGTCGTCGAATCCAAGCGTGAATCCCGTAATGTCTAGATAGGCTATGAATATTTTGAATAATGTATCCATTAGTTTCGCTGCTTCAGCTTTTCCTCGCACTCTAACGTATTCATGCAAGAACGTTTCGGGTTCTTCGGCAGCTATGCTTTTCTTGTCGAAGACACCTGATAATAGCTCCCCGTCCTTTATGATGACATTACAGTCGTACGGGCAGTACAGTTGGCTGCATCTTTCATCGTTAAAGCATGCTTTTGCCGAGCCTACGTAGTCGAATCCTTTGGGTATAAACATGGATACTAGCTGTTTGCCTGTCCAGTATTTTTTCGGTCGTAGTACTGCTGGTTCCGGAAGCTCTCTTGCATATTTTCCTATATACGCAAGCTGTGATAGCAGCTTTTTGTTGAGAAGCGTGTCTTTCCTTGTAAGCATGAAAGCACCAGTGATGTAATCATGTATCGCTCCAATTATTGGCGCGCCGTACCTTGGAGTAATTATGTGTTCTTGTACTAGCATTAGTAGCTCGGCTTCCGCTCTTGCCTCCTCGGTCTGGGGTACGTGTAGGTTCATTTCGTCTCCGTCAAAGTCAGCGTTATATGGCGGCGTTACCAGGAGGTTTAATCTGAAGGTTTTGTACGGCAAAACTTTTACTTTATGAGCCATTATGGACATTCTATGCAGGGAAGGCTGACGGTTGAATAAGACTATATCACCGTCCCTCAGATGTCTTTCAACTATGTAGCCAGGCTCCAGAGTTTCTGCTAGCGCTTCTCTGTCTCGGACGAAACGCAGGTCAGTTCTACCACCATCTGGCCTTACGATGTAATTGGCTCCCGGATAATTGTCGGGCCCTCTCTTAACCAGTTCTCTTAATTCTTCTATATTCCACTCCGTTACTCTTTCCGGCACAAGCAGGATTTTAGCTATGTCTAAAGGTACTCCTACCTCGTTTACGCTGAGATTAGGGTCTGGCGATATTACAGTGCGCGCGGAGAAGTCAACACGTTTACCTGCTAGGCTTCCGCGGAAGCGGCCTTCCTTGCCCTTAAGTCTTTGAGCTAGCGTTCTTAATGGCCTGCCAGAGCGATGTTTTGCTGTTGGTATGCCTGGAAGCTCATTATCGAAGAACGTGGCAACGTGAAACTGCAGAAGGTCCCATAGGTCGTCGATTATCATGTTTGGCGCGCCGCTCTCCATGTTTTCTCTTAGCCTGTTGTTTGCCCTGACTATGTCTACCAGCTTGTGTGTTAGATCGTCTTCTGACCTGAGGCCAGATTCTAGAGTGATTGTTGGCCTTACGGAGATGGGCGGGACTGGTAGCACGGTTAGGATTGTCCATTCTGGGCGTGAATTTTTTGGATCTAATCCTAGAGCTTCTAGGTCTTTGTCGGGTATTCTTTCAAGTCTTTCCCTTATGTCTGTGGGCATTAACCGTACTCTTACACCGTCACGTTCCTCAAAGAAGTAGTAGGGCTTCTGGAATATTATTTTGTATTGTGGGGCTCCACAGTGGGGACATGTTTTTACTTGACCAGCTTTTTTCGCGACAGCCTCGCCTTCCCAGTATTTTAGCATTATCCATTGTTTCTCAAGACGTTTCATTTTTTCTATTTCTTTCTTTATTTCCTCTTCAGGTAGGAGAAGGCGTCCGCAGCTCCTGCACGTTGCTTTAAGAATATTGTGAATATTTTTAGCAAATTCTGGGTGAATGACGGGCCTAGCTAACTCTATATGACCAAAGTGACCTGGACATAGGTTAACGTAGTTGCCGCACGTTTCACACCTTACTCCGGGTTCGACTGTGCCTAGCCTTCTATCCATTAATCCGCCGCGTATAGGCATTCCTTCCTCGTCGTAGGTTTCGCTTTCCGTTATCTCAACTACTGACATTTTTCTGATTTCTTCAGGAGAAAGGAGGCCGAACTTTATTCCAGCTATGGTCTTTGTCTCGTTTTCTGCAAATGACATTCTAAACCACCTCCACCTTATCTTTCAATATTATTCGTGGTGCGATTAGCATGCTGGTTAACTCCTGTAAGAGAAGCTTGAATGCATATGACATTGAAATTCTGTGCAGGCTGCCTCTTTCCTTGCATATGGGGCATACTGCTACATTTCTTCTTGCATCGAAGTATCCTATGAATCCGCAGTTTTCGCATACGTAGACTACGGTTTTGTCTGCTGATTCGAAAAGTCGCTCCCTAAGGAGCATCGCGGCCCCATGTCCGACGAGACAGTCCTTCTCCATCTCTCCAAAGCGTAATCCTCCTTCTCTGGCTCGACCTTCAGTTGGCTGCCTGGTTAGTATTTGGACAGGACCTCTAGCCCTGGCATGCATTTTGTCGGCCACCATATGGTGTAATTTCTGGTAATAGACTACTCCTATGAAGATTTCTGCTTCAAGCCTTTCTCCAGTTATACCGTTGTACATGACTTCTTTTCCGTCACTTCTAAACCCCAGTTTTTTGAGCGCCTCTTTTAGCGTTTCTTCCGATACTCCTTCAAAGGCTGTAGCATCTACGGGACTTCCTTGGAGAGCAGCTACTTTTCCTGCCAGAGATTCGAGAAGTTGCCCAATAGTCATTCGCGAGGGGATTGCGTGCGGGTTTATGAGTAGGTCTGGAACTATACCGTCTTCGGTGAAGGGCATGTCTTCCTGCGGCATTATTAAGCCTATGACTCCTTTCTGTCCATGACGGGACGCGAACTTGTCTCCTAGTTCGGGTATACGTGGATCTCGTACGCGTATCTTAACAAGCTTGGTTCCTTCGGATGATGCAGCAATGATAACTCTGTCTACTATGCCTTTTTCGCCATGCCGCAGAGCAATCGATGTATCTCTTCGCTTAGTTACTGGTCGATACTCGTAAGCGCCGAAGAACCTTGGAGGACTTGTTTTTCCTACTATTACCTCTCCGCCGCTTACTTCAGCTTCGGGCGGCGCTATGCCATCAGCAGCATCGAGTTTTTCGTATGCTTCTTCGGGCCTTCTGTCCATAATGTCTTCTGGGGGTATTTCTATTCTATCTTCTTGGCCTCCTGCGTATTTTCTTTCCTCTGTTTCGTATGTTCTAAAGAATGTTGAGCGTGCTAGCCCTCTTTCCACAGATGCTTTGTTAATTATTACAGCGTCTTGAATGTTATAGCCTCCACCAGTTAGCACTGCAACAATAAAGTTCTGTCCTGCTGGTCTTTTATCTAGCTCTAAAAGGTCTATTACCTTTGTCGTTACCAAGGGCTTTTGGGGATAATGTAGGAGGTGCATACGCGGATCCATTCTTAAGCGGAAGTTTGCTCCGGAAATGCCTAAAGCTTGCTTGCCCATGGCCGCGCCATACACGTTACGTGGCGACTGGTTGTGCTCTGTGAATGGTATTATTGACGCAACTATTCCGAGCATTGCGGCGGGAGTTATTTCAACATGCGTATGTTCCTTCGTTATGCTGTTTAAGTCCGGAGCTATGTATGCGTCTTCCTCCTCGTCTGCGTCAAGATATTCTATTATACCTTTGCTCACTAAGTCGGACCAGGTCCATTCTCCATTTCTAAGCTTTTCTACATGTTCTGGCTTTAGTTTCGGTTCTCCATTCTCTACAATTATGAGGGGGCGGCGGACTCGGCCAGCATCGCAGTTAATGTATACTTCATCTATCATATCATATGCTATATGAGCGACATTCACTTCGTGGTGTATAAGTCCCTGTCTTCTAAGTTGCCGAATTGTCTGCGCGAGTTTTTTGCCGTCTGGATGTACCCCTATTAGGCGGCCATTTAGTATTACTTTGCTGCCTTTAATGCCGTTTTCTCTGGCATGGCGTATTTCGATTACTCCTAAGTCTTCAATGAGTTTACGGTATATTTCTTCTTCATCAATTCCTATCGATATCGAGGCAAGGAGCGCTAGATTTTTCACGAGACCACAGTTTTGTCCTTCGGGACTTTCAACGGGGCATATTCTACCCCACTGAGTTGGGTGGAGCTCTCTAGCCTCGAAATGTGGCTGAGTTCTACTTAACGGCGAAACAACGCGCCTTAGATGGCTCAGCGCTGAAATATAGTTTGTTCTATCAAGGATCTGACTAACGCCTGTTCTTCCGCCAACCCAGTTGCCTGTAGATAGTGCACTAAGAAGCTTATTAGTTATGAGGTCAGCTCTTACTAGCGTTACTAGGCGTAAATCCCTTACCCTGTATTTCAGCTTAGTTATTTCGTAGCTAAGATCGCTTGCAAAGCTTCTGAACGCTCTCCTGAAAACCATCTCCATTAGCTCGCCTGCGAGCTTCAGTCTTTTATTGCCATAGTGGTCTTTATCGTCTGGCTCTCTGCGCCCCAAGTACAGTTCAAGAAGCTTTTCTACCATTTGCCCTATAAAATAGGCTTTAGCTATTCTTTGCGTGGAAGACGAGCCTATATGGGGAAGTAGCTGCCTGTCAAGAAATTCTTCAGCCCTCCTAATTCTCTCCGCTTTTGGCTGTGCAATGGCAAGCCTTGAGCCAAGATAGTCTAAAGCGCGCTCGACGGTCGGGGCTATTTCCCCTTGCTCTATAAAGACTGGGAGAAGCTCTTTGATTATTTCTTCGTCGTCAGTTATGGCGTTCATTATGTCCCTATCAGTTTCAAGCCCCAGCGCTTTCATTAAGACGAGTAGAGGTATTCTGCCGGGAAAACCGGCGACATTTACGTGAAGCATGCCATCCTTTGTACGTTCAACCGTTACGGAAGCTCTTTGTCCAGCTCGCGTTGAGTAAACCTTAGCAACATGAGTTACCGAGGAAGTTGGTCTCATTCTCTCAACAAGAACCTTGTTGATAGCAAGGTCTTCCTGCATTATGAGTACTCGCTCAGATCCGTTTATGATGAAGTATCCTCCTGGGTCTCGGGGATCTTCGCCCAGTTTAATCAGCTCTTCCTCCGAAGCCATATAAAGTGGGCATTTAATTGATTTAACCATTATCGGCATCTCACCGATATAGGCTTTAACTGGCTCAGATTCCTCACCGTCTATTATCATAGACATTTCTAGATAGATGGGGGCAGAATACGTCAAGTTTCTAAGCCTAGCTACCATGGGCGTTGCTTGAGACTCGGAGCCGTCGGCTTCACGGACACGCGGCTCGCCAACATATATTTTTCCCAATTTAACATAGACATTAGGAATGTCGGGGTGTATCTCCCCTATCTCATCAACTATTTTCTGCAACGTGTGTTCTATAAAGTGGTTATACGAGTCTAAATGCTGCCTTACCAGACCCCTTTCAGCTACAAAAGCTTTTACGAGCACCCATGCGTAATCTTTCGGAAGCCCGTAACGATTAGAACTCATGGTCTCAACCTCGCCTCACATATCTGAACGATATAGATACGCCTGCAGTAGGGCTTTTACGTATTATCATTATAAGATCGCCAGCCTTAGCGCCGACGGCCTTAGCGGCAGGATCGGACTCGTACATCCAGGGAAGCTGAAACGGCTTAAGTCCTAGCTTTTTAAGAATGGCTGCTGCTGTTTTTTTATCGAGTAGCACGTGTTGTGGCACTAGCTCGTGTTCCAAAACATTAAAACTCTTCTTTACCAAATTAACCCCCGGGGAACAAGGTTCGATATGTATATTTTTCCTCGCTTATAAATATTACTCACTAATAAAAGTCTTGCCTTATGGTGCGGCCGCCGGGATTCGAACCCGGGATCTGCGGCTTGGAGGGCCGCCATCCTAATCCAGGCTAGACCACGGCCGCGCAATAATAAGTTTGCATCAACATTATATTAAACTTATTGCCTTAGGAAGAAAGGAGTTAAAATGGCGGGCCGGGCGGGATTCGAACCCGCGACCCCCCGGTTAAAAGCCGGGTGCTTTGGCCGCTCGCGCTCTAACCGTGCTGAGCTACCGGCCCCCTTCCTCGTACCATTGGGGAATGCGGTGATTTAAAAATTTCTCTGTGAAAGGCTATTTGATAAGTATTCTCGTGCAGTTATTAAAATTAGCGTCATTTTTAGCATCTCCCCTTTTTGTAGCTGCTTAATCATGTTTCTATTTATGTTTATGGCTGCCTTGTTACTGTTTATGGCTAGCGTTCTTTCATCGACATGCTGGCTTTTTCTTACGACAATTGATGAAGGATGTGTTAAGCTGAGATTTTTAGCTCCCGTGGCTAGCACTATTTCCCTATTTTTGCCGCTTGTTTCGAGTAGAATAACTAGAACAGCAAAGGGATCGCGGAGCGCATTTTTGAATTCACTGCTAAGATCTTTCACTGATTTATCGGCTTTAACACCTATAATGCAGTCGCCTCTCTCGGTTACGTAGTCTTCCTTAGTCACTTCAAAGGTAGTTCTGTGTGTAGCCTTTATTTGGGGATGCCCATATGCATAGATTACTTCACGAATCATCTTGCTGTCCCTTTAGTCCTCTTAGCGGAACGAAGATGCAGCCTCCGAGGCTTTTTACGTAGATTTCTCCATACCTGTTTTTTACTATTAGTTTTAGGTCTTGGAAATATTTTCCGACCGGTACAACCATTCTGCCGCTTAGTTCAAGTAGTTCTATTAGGTGCTCGGGTATTTCTTTGGCTGCAGCCGTCACTAATATTTTGTTAAACTTTGTTCTGAAAGGTAAGTTGCTGCTGCCATCAGCGACGATAAGGTTCACCAATGCTATATAGCTAGCTTTCTGAAGATTTTTCTTAGCATATAAAGACAGGCTTTTAAATATTTCAACGGAGACTACGAGTCCTTTTCCTATTTTTTTCTCTGGAAATATTATTTCTGCACAGAGAGAAGAGTGATATCCGCTGCCCGTCCCTATTTCAAGCAACTTGTCGCCTTCATTGAGGTCTAAAGCCTCACACATTATTGCGCACATGTGCGGAGCTGAGATTGTCTGCCCTTCTAAAGTTGGCAAAGGTGCGTCTATGTATGCTTCCTCAGCTAGCCTTTCAGGAACATATTTTTCTCGAGGCACTGCAAGAAAAGCCTTTTCGACTTTTTTCGAGAAAATTACGCCTTCGTATTTTAGCTGTTCAACGAGGCGTTTTCGCTTTTCAGAGAAAAAATTTTTCTTCATTAGGAGAACCAAGCCTCTATTGTGCTTTGTGCGAAATTTTTCTTGTAGGCTTTTTCGGCTCTTTCAAGCGCGTTTTCAACTCTTTTTTCAGAAAAGGAATGCTCTTCGCATAGGAACTCCATGACTTTCTCCTTATTTGGTGCCGACCATTCTAACTTATAGTCGTCTGTAACTTCAGGCTCCAAGAAAAGTTTTACAATTTTGTGCGGATCTACTGGAAAAGCGGGGTTTTTTAAGGCTTTAAGTATTTTATCGAAGTCTTTTAACTCGGTTACCAGCTTTAGAGCTGTTTTTATGCCTACTCCTTTTACACCTTCTGGATTATAATCTGTACCTAACAGAATTCCGATGTATACTAGCTGCTCGCGGGTTATGGAATAATGGTCCAGGAGCTTTTTTAGTTCGATTAGTTCGGGTTTGACTTCTATGTATATGTTCTTTCGGGGGAGCTTTCTTCGTCCTGTTATAGCTAAGTTTCTAATAAGCCTAGGGGTTCCAAAAAGCAGAGAATCATAATCCTGGCTTGCTGACGCCCATGCATCGCCCTTCTTTACCATGTATGCAGCTTGTGCCTCTCCTTCGCTTGGAGCCTGAACCCAGGGAATGCCTAAATAGGTTAAAAGCTTTTTAGAGTCTTCAACCATGTCCTTTGTTAAGAGAGATGTTTGTTGTGCATATATGCGGGCTTCTTCTAGATCCCCTCTTGTCAATGCTTCTTCGTATTTTTTCTGGGCGAGCTCTTTGATCTTCATTCTTTTCTTTATTTCTTCTATTTTTACTTCTGGGGGCTTGCCATCATACACGTAGACTGGCTTTAATCCAGCTTCTAGGAAGTTTATTGTTCTGTAGAATAACCCGTTGAGGTGGCTTGTTATCCTACCGTAGGCGTCTATGAGTGGTTTGCCGTCGCGTTGCCTTATTATGGCTAAGAACTGGTAGAGCATGTTATACGCGTCGATGGCTATTACTTTTCCGTTAAGATTTTCAAGCTCTATTTCAACCTTTACAGGTTTAATTAATTCTCTCAGGTTTACGCCCATTTTCCGATTTCCCCTAAGTTAAATAGACTGTTCTAACGTTTTTCTTTAACGGCTCAACCCTTATGAGGCCGCGGAGTTCGAGAGTCATAAGCATTTTATTGAACTGGGAGAAGGATATGTCTCCGCTCATAGATGATAGAATTTGCTTGACAGCTTCGTAGAGGTCTTTATCTCTCGCACTTCCTTTCCTTCTTTTTAGCTCTAAAATTATGATTACAGTGGGCGGAAGCACACGGACTCACCTACACGTAGAAGCCTACAGTGGCTCGCTGAAGCTGCATAATCTTTCTCGATCTTTCGCTCCAGTTCTCGTAATACTTTACCATTTCCATAGTTATGGATGGCTTAATTTTCTGCATGGCCTGTTCGAAATGCTTTCTGGAGACCTTATCTGCATTAATGTTTTCTCTTAGCGCTGCGAGCCCCGCCTCTCTTACCAGTACTTCTAGGTCTGAGCCTGAATAGCCTTCTGTTAGTTCTGCTATTTCTTGTAGGTTTACGTCTGGTGCTAGTGGCATTTTTCTGGTGTGTACTTTTAGTATTTCTAGTCTTGCCTTCTTGTCTGGTGGTGGTACGTATATTATGCGGTCGAACCTGCCAGGCCTGAGAAGCGCAGGGTCGATAATGTCAGGCCGATTAGTAGCACCAATAACAACAACACCCTCCAACCTAACCAAACCATCCAACTCAGTAAGAAGCTGGCTAACTACACGCTCCGTTACCATGGAG
>JAPDKD010000058.1 GCA_029258735.1 archaeon
TGATCCTGTCGTAGCTGCGGGCTTCCTCTTCAAGTTCTCCTATTTCGCGTACTAGTTCTTCCCTATCAGGCAAGCCGTCTAATTCTTTTTTTAGTTCTCTTTCTTTTGCTGCTAGTATGTCGAGCTGTTCCTTAACTAGCCTTAAGGGTATACTTCTGAAGACGCGTTCTATCGTATATAATCCGAGGTGCTTGTCTATGGCTAATGAGCGGGTCGCGGGTGAGCCAAAAATAATTTCCTGAAGCCTATGGTAGTCGAGGAAGACGTGCCGAGCGAAGTCTTCATGCGTTAGTCCTATAATTTTCCGTACCTCGGCTTCTGCAGATTCTCCTTCGAGTAATTTTTCTCCAACCTGTACTTTTAGCTGCTCGAAGCCTTTTCGTGTATAGGTCCTAGTTATTTTGAATGATTTTTCTGAGGAGACCAGCTCGACTGTGACCTCTGCGGCTTCTGAAAAATCGTTTATTATGTCTATTTTTCTGTAAATTCTCTTTTTTATTTCGGAAACTGTGCCGTATAGGCAGAATTCGATGGCTTTTAGTATGGATGTTTTTCCTGAGCCTACGGGACCTACGATTAGGTTTACGCCACGTTGAAATTCTACGGTTAGGGGGCGCTCAAATGCTCGGAAACCCTTTATGTCAATGCTCTTTATGTATAGCTTCATCGCTGGCGTACCTCTTTAACTCTCTAAGTACTATTTCGTGTATTCTTTTCCTACCTCCTTCTAAGTAAGCCTTGTATAGTTTTAGAGCTAAGTTAAAGGCTTCCTCATCTTCCCATAGCTTATCCTTTAACACCCCTTCCAGAGACTTGTCTATGCTCACAAGCCGCCCCCAACTAAAATGCACAAAACCTGGCTACTTTTTTACACTTTTAGGAAGATTTGAATGTTGCGGAAGGCTGCACAAACTGATACGCACAACAAGGTTATATAAAATAGTTAGCGATTTTTCTATGATGAAAAAGTTTAGCGCTACTTCTGACTATCGGCTGAAAATTAAGACTCCGCTTGGAAGCTTAACTGTAGTGCTTAAGGGAAGTTGGGCTCCTAGAAATGTAAGGCTAATTTTGGAAAAAACGCCGTTTACTGCGCGGGGATTTAAATCAACTCCAGACATTTATCAAATGATTGTCGGCTTCGATCTGCCAAGAGAGACTATTTATCGCAACGCTAAGCAAGGCGACTTTTTAGCTCTTCCAACTCTTAAGGCATACGGTATCGTCTTAAATGATGTACATTTAAGATACCCCGCCGTTCTTATGGGGCGAATAAAGAGCCCTATTCAAGAAGTTAAAAGAATAATAGCTCACGGTGCAAAGGTAATGTTTGAGGTGGAGCCGAATGCCTGAGAACGTCGAAAAATGTATAGGAGTGAAACTGACCTCGCTGGAAGACTTGGCCAGGTTCGCGTCCTCCATGGCTACAATGGGGCATGGAACCTACATCGTCCATTTCGTTGAGAATGGAGCTCACGTTTACGGAGTATTCGCAATATTCCGAGACTATTATAAGCTTTACGGTTTACCACTATTTTATCACATTGTCCTAGAGAAGCCTCTTGAAGGTAATTACTTGGTTCTGGACTCTGATGAAGCTGGTGAAAGAGTAAATGTGAGCGCAGGTGCCAGGCCGGGGAGAGTGTCCATTCCTATAATTAACTTAGAGAGAAAGCCTGAAATTGTGGAGGTTTAGAAATGCTGGAGCTTCTAGCGGTAGCTTTAACTTCCCTTGCAACAATACTTTCCACCATAGCCCCCGTTATTTTGAAAAACAGATCTGAAAAGGCTAGAATAAAATTCTTGAAGTATAGCCAGCCGGTTATTGTTACTGCGCTCCTGGCTAACATATATTTGCTTGCAGTACTGTTAAGCTTTAAAATTCTCTTATGCCTTGCAACAACCGTGATAGATGTTTTCCTTCTCTGGGTTATTATATACCATTATTGGACGGAAAAAGAATAGAGCTTAGACGGTTTGATGCTTTTCCACAGTTATTTCTATTGTTGAAACAAAACGCTCGTTGCCTTCTTCACCCATTTTTTCGCTTCCGATTTTTACCTCAGTTACGTCTGCGTCTGGCAGGAACCTAGAAGTTAGAATAGTTGCAGCATCCACGGCCTTGGATATCGCCCGCCCCCTCGCTTTAAAAACTACTCGTTGATCTCCCCTTTGAAAATACATTACAGCCATCAGCACGTAGCTCATCACGCGCTTATTCCCGATGTAGATTATGCTTTCGCTCATTACCTGCACCAGCGCTACTCTACCTTGACTTTTTCTCGTTTTTTCTTCTTCTTTTTCTCTACTTTTTCGATCGTTATAGTGAGGACGCCGTTGCGGTATTGGGCTTTCGCGGTTTCGGGTTTAACTTTAGCTGGCAACCTGACGAGCTTAAAGTACCTTCTGTCGCCTCTCTCTGCGGATACGCGTACCTCTTCTTCCGACACTTCTACGTCTATGTCTTCCTTCTCCACGCCAGGCAGGTCCATTATAACTTTGATTACTTCCTCCTCCTCCATTACATCGGTGAACGGCTCTATTGTGTCTGAAACTCTTATTCGCCCGAGACCGGGCTTTATATTGCCCCACTCCCTGATCCGCGGTATCCCATCAGGCCCCACGGTAACCGAAAATCCGTAATAATATGGCCCGTATACTCTGCGCTTTACTTCTCCTCCCTTCTCTTCCTCTATCATTGTTTCCCTGAAGATCTCTTCAAATGTTTTATCCATTTCCTCGAAAAGTTTTCTTACTCTTTTAATCCATTCGTCAAAATCGGACTCAAACATTTTACCAGCCCCCTTAAAAAGTACCTCGCAGCAGCCTTTAAACCTTGTTTTATTCCCCTATTATCCGGTTAACGCTGAGCCTACCCGCTAAAAACTTAAGGCCGCGCCGTGTTAAGGCAAGGGGCGAATAAAATGAGCTATGTAGATCCAGCAACGCGGAGATTTGCTTCAGAGTTTTCAACGTTTTTGGACAAGTGGGTAATAGTGAAGACTTCGACAGGCAGGGAGTATAAAGGCTTTTTATTGGGCTACTTGAGTCCCGAGCTATCACTAATGTTAGGCGATGTGCAAGATTCGCGAGGCAACAAGTTCCCCCGCGTCGTGATAAGCGGCCACTTTGTCTCCGAAATTATACTGGCAGAATAACCGCTGGACTTGGAGGGCTTTGCTAAGAAGCTAGAGGGAATCTTCCCCCACAACGTTAAGTACTACCCAGAAGCCAAGCTGATAACCGTAATGGATCGAATAAAAATAACTGAAAGAGGCGTCGAAGGCGGGGGACCCGTCGCCGACAAGATAAGGGAAATGTTTGAGGCCTACGTCAAAGAGTGGCGCGAAAAGAGAATGAAAAAAGAATGAAGAAGCGGAAAGATCGCTTCGAAATAGTTTCCGAAGACCTGTTAGCCAGGATCGGGAAGCTCCACACAAAGAGCGGCGTCGTAAGAACGCCAACGCTAGTGCCAGTTATCAACCCTGTGAAAAATGCAGTACCTCCCTCATCCATAGTGGAGATGGGCTACGACCTCCTCATAACGAACGCGTACATAATTAAGAGAAGATTTGGCAAGGAAGCTGAAACCGTGGGGGTGCATTCCATACTGGGAGTGAAAACACCAATCATGACCGATTCAGGCGCATATCAGCTGTTAATGTACGGAGAAGTAGATGTTGAACCCGAGGAAATTCTCGATTACCAAGTAAAGATAGGATCGGATATCGGCGTTATATTGGATATACCGACCAAGGTTGGATCTAGCAGAGAGGTAGTTAAGCGGGAGGTTGAGGAAACTCTGCGGCGCGCCCAGCAAGCACTGAGCTTTGAGAGGGGAGAAATGCTCCTGGTGGGGCCTGTACAGGGAGGCACGTATCTAGACCTTGTAGCCTACTCAGCTCAAAGGCTCTCGCAGATGGATTTTGATATCTACGCTGTTGGCAGCCCAACCCAGCTGCTCAAGGAGTATCGGTTCGGAGAACTTATCAAGCTTATCGCTACTGCAAAAATGAATTTGCCCGTCGGGTCTCCGCTCCACTTGTTTGGCGCTGGACATCCCCTCATAATTCCGTTTGCGGTAGCGCTCGGAGTCGACCTTTTTGACTCGGCTTCTTATGCCCTGTACGCTATGGGCGATAGATATATGACTCCTTATGGGACGATCCGCGTAGAAAGGTTAAAGGAGCTGCCATGCAGCTGCCCGGTGTGCTCAAATAAAAGCGCTGAAGATCTTAAAGCAATGCCTAAAGCTGAGAGGGAAAAGCTTGTTGCCAAACATAATCTCTATATCCTGCTTCGTGAGGTTAGGGCTACTAGGCAGGCTATTGAAGAGGGGACTCTATGGAATTATCTTGAAGCTAAATCCCGCGCGCATCCCTCTCTTCATGATGCTATGAGACAACTTAGAAGGTACGTGCATTTCATTGAGAAGTATGATCCTGTCACGCACGTTAACGTGTCTGCCGAGTTCTTCTACGATGAGGAGAGCAGGTACAGACCTTCTATCTATAGGTATTTTCTTAGGCTTCGCGACCGCTACACTCCTCCCCAGAGGAAAGTGTTAGTGTTGCTTCCGGAAACCTCGGAGAAACCCTTCTCTCGTTATGGCTGGATCGCTGAGCTTAAAAAAAGGCTTGAAGAGTTAAAAATTGACGTCTACCATCTTGTCGTCTATTCCCGCATTTACGGCATTATACCGCTTGAATTGGATGAGCTGTATCCGTGTTCTCAATATGAGGCAGTTACTTTTGAGGGACGGGAATACTGGAACGATATAGCGTGGTTTATTAGGCGATATGGGGGCTTTTACCGAGATCTAATATTTTTCTACGAGGATGGCGCGAGGGTGCCTTTCCAAGCACTTGCAGCCGCTGCGGCAGAGTCGGGAAGAAAGCTCGAATTTGTGCCGATTTATAAGGAAAAGTCTCGTTTACTTCAAGTTCTCGAGTTCTTAAGGGCTTCTTTATAGAACTTAAGTGAGGTCTTTCTCCAGAGAGCCTCCGCTAGTGCGTCTATAATGCTTCCGCTTTCAGCAGACTGCGTTAGAAGCATGAGGGGGATCCTTGCCGAAACTGCTAAGCAAAGCAGCTCTAACAAGCCTCTCTTCTCCTTAGGTATTATAGCCTGCGCCCCCACGAGAACCAGGTTTTGTCTGTCAGCTACGAGCTTAATGGCTCCCACGCGCTCTCCTCTTCTTTTTATTGATATCCTAGTAGCTGCATAGTCGAAACTTTCGGCCTTTTGAACCCTGATGCCGACTGAAAGGAATGCCGTGTCAGAGAAGTAAGCATATCTTGATGGTGGAGGCACAGAAACATGTATTCCTTTAATGAAATGGGCTGCAGTAAAGCCGAGTTTCTCGTACGTATAATCGCTTAGAGGTAGGCTGAAGCTTCCCCAAGCCTCTTTTATAAGATCTAAAATTAGATTTTCTTCTGTGTATGCGAATTCTATGTAATGTCCTTGTCCGAATACGAAGATAGGCGTTTTATCTTCTTTTAGCAGAGGAATGATTTCTAAATCTTTTCTCTCTATAATAGATGTAGCTATAGCGGACATGTCTGGATCGAAAACGTCTGTGAAAGGCTTGCTTTCATACACGAGTCTGGGTTTTAAACCGATTTTTTGGAGAACGTCCGCCGCTATTAGGCCTTCAAACCCGCCGTATACGGTGGCTTCGCCTGAAACTTCCAGCAGTTTATCTTTAGCTTCTAGCGCGGATTCGATGCTTAAAGCTTCTATGACGTTCCTATCCCTAAGTTTAGACTTTGCGGTGGGGAAAGAGATATGCCATTTAGTTTTAGCTTTATTTCCCAATTCATGCGCTTTTTCACCGTTATTTAAGAGGTAGAGAAGCTTAGCGATTTTAACTGGTATGCCCCCCGCATCACGTGGGGTTCTTAGCCCTGCCGCTAGCAATGGTAGCATGGAGTATTTTACTCCTATCCATTTGGACTCGGTATGTAGGCTTATAGGGCTTTTAACGTCTAGAAATCTGAACCATTTGAGAAACGAGGTAACTCCCGTGTTTTCGCCTTTCAACGCTACTTCAGTGCTCATTGCTACCACTTTAAATTTGCGGGCGGAAATATTTACTAAGTACATGCTATTAAAGTGGTGGATTTTTTGCCTGGCGCGCCGGAGCTCGGGCTGGTGGGTAAGCCGAACGTTGGGAAGTCGACGTTTTTTGCAGCGGCCACGCTAATGGATGTTAAAATTGCTCCCTATCCTTTCACGACTATTGAGCCTAATAGAGGTGTTGCGTACGTTAAATTTAAGTGCGTTTGCGGGGAATTTGGAGTTCAAGATCAGCCTAGAAATTCCTTCTGCGTAAGGGGCTGGCGGTTTGCACCGGTAGAACTTATCGATGTCGCTGGCTTAGTCCCAGGAGCGTGGCAGGGCAGGGGACTTGGTAACCGGTTTCTCGATGCTGTAAGAAGGGCTAAAATACTTATTCACGTGGTTGACGCGTCAGGCTCTACTGATATCGAAGGCAGGCCCGTGAAGCCGGGAACTCACGACCCAATAGAGGACATAGAGTTCTTGGAGAATGAGATCGATATGTGGATTTTCCAAATATTGAAAAAAGACTGGAATAAAACCGCCAAGCTTATGAGCCTAACTGGTTCAGATCCAGTTAAGGAGCTTTCTAAAAGACTCAGTGGCCTTGAAATAGATCCGAGATCTATAGAGAGAGCCTTGCAACGTGCGGGGTTAGCTGCTAAAAAGGCTGTAAACTGGAAGGACGAGGATCTCTTAGCCTTCATTAAGGAAGTTAGAAGGCTTTCTAAGCCCATAGTCATAGCTGCAAATAAGATAGATGTTGATCCTGCACCTGAGAATGTTGAAAGAATGAAGAAGGAGTTTAAGGGGAGGTATATTATTGTACCTACCTCTGCCGAGGCGGAGCTAGCTCTGCGACGAGCTTCTGCAGCAGGACTTATTGATTATATTCCAGGCAGTAGCGAGTTTAAGATGCTTAAAGAGCTTAGCGAGAGGCAGAGAGCTGCTTTAAGATACATTAAGGAAAAGGTTCTGGATCGCTGGGGCTCTACTGGGGTTCAGGAAGTGATAAATAAGGCCGTATTTGATGCAGGTCATTTTATAGCGGTATTTCCTGTGGAGAATGAGGCTAAGCTAACTGACCATGAGGGGCGGGTGCTGCCTGATGTTTTCCTGCTGCCTGAAGGCTCCACGGCTAAGGATTTAGCCTACGCTATTCATACAGAGCTCGGCGAAAAGTTCATGGCCGCTATAGACGCCAGAACTAAGCGGAAATTATCGAGCGACTATACCTTAAAGCATCGTGATGTTATTAAGATCGTTACTTCCCGCTGAGGCATATGACTCCACTAATAGAGCTAAGAGACGTATATTTCACGTACGAAGGGGAGAAGAATCCAGCACTAAAAGGAATAAATTTAGAAATCAAGGAAGGAGAGTTTGTTCTTCTTACAGGCCCTTCGGGCTGCGGTAAAAGTACACTGTGCAGGCTTTTAAACGGGCTCATACCCCACTTTTATGGTGGAGACTTAAAGGGAGAAGTTATAGTAGACGGGTTAGACGTGCGTTCAACCCCCACCTACGAGATGGCGAAACACGTAGGCATGGTTTTCCAGAACCCTGAAAATCAGCTTTTCAACAGCTCGGTTGAACGGGAAATTGCTTTTGGCTTAGAGAGCTTAGGTTTTCCTCCAGACGAGATGGAAAGGCGTGTCGAAGAGGTTCTACGCGCATTTAATTTAGTTGAACTTAGGGACACGCCGCCTTACATGCTTAGCGGCGGGCAACAGCAGAAAGTAGCTATAGCCTCAATTATCGCGTTGAGACCTAAGATAATCGTGTTGGACGAGCCTACAGCCAACCTCGACCCCCTTTCCGCAGAAGAAATACTTGAGTTATTATCTGTGCTCTGCAAAGACCAAAATATAACAATCATTCTTGTAGAGCATAGGCTAGAGATAGCCTTAAAATACGCTTCACGCCTAATTATTATGAAAAACGGCGAAAAAATAGCTGACGGCACGCCTCGTGATGTTCTCTTAACTAAAGAAGCTGAAATAGTGGGGATACCGCCAGTAGTTGAAGTATATAAAACCATAAGAAGAAGATACAGGATTACCAGAGTTACGCCTCTAACTCCTCACGACCTAGCTAACTTAATAGAAAGCTTAGCTAGGGGGGAAGGAAATGGATTATGAAGATGCTATAGTTGTTAAAAACCTATATTTTAGTTATAATGAAAAGTTAGTTCTAAAAAATATTAATCTTCAGATTAAGAAAGGCGAGATAGTAACCATTATGGGCGAAAACGGGGCCGGCAAAACAACCCTTATTAAGCATTTTAATGGGCTTCTTAAACCGAAAAAGGGGAAAGTAATTGTTCTAGGAATGGATACGTCTCAGACTCCTGTTTCCCAGCTGGCTCGGCATGTTGGAATGGTTTTCCAAAATCCTGACTATCAGTTGTTCGCAGAAACAGTCGAGGAAGAAATAGCGATGGCGCTGCGGAACTTCGGCTTTCCCGAAGAGAAGGTGAAGGCGCGCGTTGAATGGGCGCTGAAAGTCTTTGAGCTAGATAGGTACAGAAAGAGATCGCCGTATCTACTAAGTATAGGCGAACGTAAAAGGCTTAGTATTGCCTCAGTTATTAGCTACGATCCTCCCATCGTAGTTTTAGATGAGCCCACCGCAGGTCAGGATTTCCTCCAGAAAGAAAAGATCGCTGAACTCCTATTCCTACTTAAACAAATGAAGAAAACAATCGTAATGGTTACGCATGACGTTGAATTCGCTATTAAGAGAAGCGACAGAATCGTGTTAATGGCTGATGGAGAAATAATAGCTCAAGGCCCCACGTTTGAAATAATGTCTTCTATAGAACTCCTCGAAAGAGCGAGGCTAAAGCCACCCCAGATAATCGAAACCGCGTACATTCTTAAAAGAAAAAACATACTTCCAAGCGAAATTTCGATTTTTACACCTAAAGACTTGGTGGAGGCGATCGCCAAGAATGTCGATGCTTGAGGGATTTTTATACAAGCCTAAAGAATCTCCTCTACACAAGCTAGACCCTCGCAGTAAAGCTGTCATACTGGTTTTCTATACTGTTACGTCGCTAATCTACTTAGACCCCATAGTTCTCATTCTTCTCCTACTTTCAGTTGTTCTTTTATCAATTGTAGGAAAATGTGTAAGGGAATGGAGTAAGTCAGTTAAAGCGACGTTGACATTCGCTTTGGTTATTTTTATTCTTAATGTGTTGGCCTCCCCGGGTCTAGGATATACATATGCTTTAGCAATGTCTCTTCGGTTTCTCTCTTTAGCTGCAGCTTTTTCCCTCTATTTTCTGACAACTCCTCCTGAGGCTTTAGCCTTATCTTTAGAAGCCGCTGGCTTGCCACGAGATTTTACTCTTATGCTTACACTCTCGCTAAGGTTTGTTCCAACTCTTGCACGAGACTTGCAGATAGTTACGGACGCATTTAGAAGTCGAGGGCTAAAGCTTGATAGTGGAAACTACGTGGAGAGACTTTACAACTTTGCTAAATTGCTAACACCGCTTATAGTGTTTGAAATAAGGAGAAGCCTCATGATAGCAGAAGCCCTAGAATCCCGTGGATTTGGGGGCGCCGTAAAACCCTCACTCTATAAGCCGCCGAAGATGTCGCTTATTGACTATATGATTACTGCGGGTGGGCTGGTGGCGCTGGGGGTTATCGTTTGTTATCATCTAGGTTTTCCGCAGTGATAATACTTCCAGCCATGGATTATTTTCCACGAATGATGGAAGTTCTACGCTGCTATTTCTAACGCTTACAATCCGTTTCAGCCTTTCTGTTCTAATTGGTACAGAGGTTCTCGAAAGCTCTCGCTGTAGTTCTTGAATGTTTTTATTAATTTCTCTCAGCAAGTATATGACTTCATCTATCTTACTTAAATACACTTTTTCGTTAGGGTCAGGAGACTCTTTGCCGGTATTATTCGACTTCTCGTTTTCTAGAATTCCTAGTGTTGCGAGATGCTCCTCGACTATCTTTCTTACCATGCTTCTAATTTTTTCGAGATCGACGGCCGTTGATTCTTTATCAGTAGTCTGTAAAGTAGAGTCTTGTTTTGCAGGTTTCTTTAGAAGATAAAGTTCTGAGGGGTCTATTCCCCTCTTTTTTAAGGCTTTTCGATACTTATATAGCGCCTTATATACTGTCCTTACTGAAACGTTTAGTGATTTTGCTAATTGCTTAGGCTGAAGCTTAGTTTCTAGGTAGTATATTACTATGCGGCGTTCAGTCTCCGTAAGCTCGCTAAGCGCTTCATTCAGCACCTGCAACAGGAAAACACCATATATCTATTAGAAAAAGCGGTTTAATAATACTACTCTTATATTATGAAAATATTGAAACTCAAAAACTTAATTATGCAATGAAAAGATATTTTGCAAATATATTTTAATAGGATTTCGTCGCCTACATGGTAGGAAGGGCGCACCTAAATCCGCCTGCAGAGAGCACATGCGAGCTCGAAGGCGTTGTACCGTCGCAGCTGTGAGCATGTGTGTTAACAGGCGGGTACAGGTGCGCCCGCCTTGCTTTAAACATAAGTATTAAAAGATGGAGGGTAATGGTTACCTAAAAATAAAAAAATCATGCTTACGGGGTGGAAAAATTGGGCGGATTATCTGTTACCGCTAAATATAGGATTGTTGCGCAGCTTGAAGTGAACGGAGTAGTGGAGAAGCCAGATGTGGTTGGCGCTCTATTTGGCCAAACAGAAGGATTGCTCGGAGAGGAGCTAGACCTTAGAGAGCTTCAAAAGGCCGGGCGCATAGGCCGTATAGAGGTACACATTGAAAGAAAGGGTAACAAGATGGTTGGAACAATAAAAATACCATCTAACCTTGATAGAGTGGAAACTGCATTAATAGCAGCAGCGCTAGAGACAGTAGATAGAGTTGGACCTTATCCCGCGCGCATATCGATCCAAAAGATAGAAGATGTACGAACAGAAAAACGTAAGCGAATAGTTGCAAGAGCAAGAGAGCTTCTAAAGAAATGGGAGGAGGTCGTGCCGGAAACGAGGGAACTGATAGAGGAAGTATTGAAAGGCTTTAAAGGCAGCGAACTCATACATTATGGTCCCGAGAAACTACCCGCCGGACCGGACATAGAAAAATCAGATACGATAATAATTGTTGAGGGTCGCGCCGATGTTCTCAACTTGCTTAGACACGGTTATCGCAACGTTATTGCACTTGGCGGCGCCACGACATCCATACCTAAAACAATAATTGAGTTGGCAAAAAAGAAGAAAACAATTCTTTTTGTAGATGGTGACCGAGGCGGCGAATTAATTATAAAGAATGTTCTGGGCGCTTTGCAGGTTGACTATATAGCTCGCGCCCCCGAAGGACGGGAAGTCGAAGAACTTACTGGCAAGGAGATTACTAGAGCTCTTAACTCCAAAGTTCCAGCCAAAGAATATCTAAAGAAGATACCGCCCCGCAAAATCAAGTCGGCAGTAGTAGAGACTGTGGAGGTTCCCGAGGTCGTAGTTGAGGATATAAAATCGCTACGGGGCACCCTGGAAGCAATAGTATACGATGAAAACTGGAGTCAGATAACTAAGATACCTGTCAGGGACCTGGCGGAGAAACTTGCAGAACTCAACGGTGCTAAGCATGTGGTATTTGATGGAATAATTACGCAGAGACTTGTTGACGTAGCGTATGGGAAAGGAATTGAAACCTTAGTAGGAGCTAGAATCGGAGACGTTATTAAATTGCCTGAGAACTTAAAGCTGGCAACATTTGAAGATGTAAAGCCTAAATCAGAAGAAGAAAGCGAGGTCGGGGGAGGTGCATAACATCAACGTTCAGCCCAGGTCAGTCTCCTCATCCCTTCTTTTCTTATAAATTCTAGATTTTTATTTCTTCGCCGTTAGCTGGAAATACTACTTCTCTATTTAGTTTACTTCTAACAAATTCTGCGAATTCTTCGCCTTGCTTCTCCTCTGAGTGTACCAAAACGATTAGAGAGTTTTTAGGGGTTCTCGATATAGCTTCCAAAAGATCGTTTCTACCGCAGTGGGAGGAAAAGTCGAACCACTCTACTCTGGCGTTCACCTTCCCGGACTTGCTTGGAGACTCGAATATGCCTGTTTCAAGGACTTTTCTCCCAGGAGTATCCGGCACCTGATAACTCACGAAGAAAACGCCGTTTCGCGGATCCTTCATTATTCTTTCCATGTAGGAAACCGCCGCGCCGCCCTTCAACATGCCGGCTGGAGACACGATAATACAGGGTTTCTTCAATATTTTCTTCCGCATTTTAGCGTTACGGATTTTAGATGCTCTTCCCATAGCTTCCCTGTACATTTCAGGGTCGCGCAGATACTCTCCATGTTCTCCTATTATTTCTGCAGCTACCCTAGCCATCCCGTCATAATATATCGGATATTCTACGCCGTACTTGTAAAGTACACATAGTATTTCCTGCGCGCGGCCCACAGCGAAGGCTGGAACCAACACTATGCCACCGTTGTCAAGCACTTCGTACAAGCTTTCTATGAAACGCTTTTCGTTTTCTTCGCGTGATGGGTGATTAAAGCTTGCGTAGGTAGCTTCCATTATAATTATGTCCGCTTTTTCAAAGGCGCTGATTTCTCCACCTCTAAGTAGGCACGAATCTTCGAGGTTAAAGTCGCCCGTATATAGGATTTTTTTACCTTCTACTTCAAGAGTGAACATCGTGCTGCCGGGTATGTGACCAGCTTCATAAGTCTTCAATACTCCTCTGCCTACTTCGTATTCCCCTCCAATCTCGGTCTTCAAAGATCGTCTCATCATGGAGAGAAGCTCGACCATCTCGTAGGGAATATAGTACTTCGATATCTTCAGAAAATCCTTTATCAAAAGCTCTGAGAGCCCTAGGGTAAGAGGCGAGACGTAGAGCGGGGGTTCCACGCTAACGTATAGGAGAGGAATGCCTCCGCTGTGATCGAGGTGAGCGTGAGTTAAAGCGATGGCGTCAAGATCCCTAGGAGCAAAATGCTCGGGAAAGCGGGGGATATCCTCAGACACGCTGACTCCATAGTCGAAGAGAACGTTGGCATCGTCACTTTTAACTAGAATTCCAGCTCGTCCAACTTCTCTACCTGAACCGAGAATTTTTATTTTCACAGAGACACCTTTCAAAATGACAATCCGCTATGATAAAAAGTTGTGGTCAAGCAGATAACGTGAAGATACGTAAAGCCACCTTTTCAGACTTAAATGTTATAGAGACAATAGAAAGATCGAGCTTTAAGACTCCTTATCCTAAGTCAATTCTTAAGGTTTTGATGATCCTTGTCGACGACGGCTTTATTGTAGCGGAAAAGCAGGGCAAAGTGGTCGGATATGCTATAAGCATAGTGGAAGCGGGAAAACGCGGGCATTTAATATCAATAGCAGTGGATCCGCGCTATCGCAGAAAAGGAATAGGTAAAACACTTTTAAAGCATAGCTTATCGTACCTTAAGAGCAGGGGAGCGCGAACCGTGTTTCTGGAAGTGCGGGCCAGCAATGTAGCGGCTCAAGCATTATACCGTTCCTTCGGCTTTAAAAAGGTCGGAATAAAGAGGAACTATTATCCTGATGGAGAAGACGCGCTAGTAATGGAGCTAAGGTTTGAGGACAATGACCGCTAAGCTTCGCCGATTACCGACAGGAAACATTGTGTATGGTGAACTTCCAAAAGGTTGTCAGCTCTGCCTTAGAGGCAGAAAATCAGTCATATTTGTGACCGGACTATGTCCGAGACGCTGCTTCTACTGTCCGCTAAGTAGGGAGAGAAAAGGCAAAGATGTAGTCTTTGTAAATGAACTCAAAGTAAGCGATGTGAGAGATATTGTTAGAGAAGTAGCTGTTTCTCTGTCGACTGGTGCTAGCCTTACTGGCGGAGACCCCTTAGTTAGGCCTAAGAGGACACTTAAAATTTTAAAGCTGCTAAAGAGCGAGTTTGGAGAGAACTTTCACGTTCATTTATATACTTCAGGCATTTCAGCAACCAGGGAGGTTCTCTCCGACCTAGTTAAGGCCGGGCTTGACGAAATACGCTTTCATCCTCCCGAAAATCTCGTCAATAAGTTACTCGATATAATTGCTCCGTTCGCTGAGAAACTGGACGTAGGCTTTGAGCTGCCGGTTCTTCTCAACGGAGAAAAAGAATTATGCGAAGTTATTGAGAAACTTGAAAAGGCAAACATAAAATTCGTGAACTTAAACGAGCTCGAGTTCTCCGAGACCAATTATGCCGCTCTCCTCCAACGCGGATACAAGCTGGCCGAAGACTATATCGCAGCAAAGGGCAGCAGAGAAACAGCATTAAAAATCCTATATTACGCGCAACAACAAAAAGTCAGCTTATCTGTTCACTATTGCCCTGCAAACTCTAAAGACCTATTCCAGACAAGTCTCAGACTCTACCGCAGAGGCCTGGTAGCAGCGCATTATATCGACTATCTAACCGACCACGGAACAATAGTTAGAATAGAAGACGCCGAGAAAAATCCGCAGGCACCCCCTCTGCCGCTCGGAAAAGACAACAACACAGTTATCGCCAGAGTTGAATGGAGAAACTGGCTGGCGAAAGGCCGCCTAGTTGAGCGCCACCCAACATGGGACCGATTTCTCGTCTACTCGGAGAATTTATAATTATGTGGCCGGGCGGGGTTTTCCGCATTTCATAGAACGCGTAAAGCTTCTCGAGCGGAGACCGTCGCCCGGCCATGTAATAATGTTTAACGCACGGCTATATAATCTATTCATTTTTATGGTGCTAAATTTTAGTAAAAAATACAGATATCAACTAAGCAGACTTTTAAAACTCAAAAAATATCCTACAAAATTTTTTTGTGAAAGTGCCTTCATTAGTCTTCAATATATTTATAATACTTTCTCTGAAAAATTATTATAATAATCAAGTAAATTTCAGTTTAAAAATAACAAGGTATTTATACCGAAAAGCTATTCTCTATTTCGGTGAGAAAGCATGGCCGAGTGGACTGCTTTCGACGTAAAGGCAAAGAAGAAAGTGAAAATCAAGGATCCCAAGTTCGTGAAACTGAAAAACAACAGATGGGCTGTAACCGGCATAAGCTCTGAGACTGGCATAAAAGTCTTCAGGTTCCTGAGCAAAGCCGAAGTAGAGAAACTAAAGAAACAGGGTAAAATTAAAGAGTAAAAAATTATTCTTTTAAAATTTTATCAACTTTTTTTACTAGCTTTTTATTTTCCCCGTACTCTTCTAGTATTTCAAGAACTTCTAGGGTTTTCTCTCTCAGAAAACCTTTAACATCGTAGCCCAGCCTTGCGTACTCCTTAGCAATAACGATATCGGCTAGGAGTTCTGCAAGCCTAGCTATGTCTTCTGCTTTATCTCCGGCTTCACTACCAAAGACTAGCCTCTCAACCACGCAGCCCAAATCAACATCGATACACTCTATCAAGGAATGAGCAATATAGAGGGAAAGTAAAGTATGTTCAGCGTATGTTTCAGCGATTGACGGGTGAACACCAACACTGAGCCAGATGTCTCTAGGCCTAGCGTTTTCAACCCAAATCTTGCTGAAACTACTCATAGTGTTATAGACGCGAAAACAATAAAATAGGTTTATTCCTCATCTAAAAATGGTGCGGGGGTGCCCGAGCCAGGATAAAGGGGGCGGACCGGGCCGGAACAACCCGGAGCCCAAACTTAAGATCCGCTGGCGTAGGCCTGCCCGGGTTCGAATCCCGGCCCCCGCACCATTATCAACTAGTGAACGGTTTTCACCATAAGACGACACACTTTTATCGAAACAATGGGAAAATATCATGCTATGGTATCTTTCGCCCAGATCCAACGCATTCTCACCTGGGCTCGCAGCACCAAACACAAAGTAACAATAGAATTCGAAAACTACCCCTACAAAGTCCTTATTTATAAGTACATCCGAGCTATCGACAACCAAGGCCAAATAGTAGAGTGGCACCGCGCCTTCGGACCCCAGCCACCCCACAAAGTCCTCACAAGCATGAAAATAAAGAAAATAATGGTCCAATCACCCAGCAAAGAAACCAAGGAGCTAAAAAACCTTAACCAGCTCCTAGAAAAAGCTGGTGGGCCCGCCGGGATTTGAACCCGGGACCACCGCCGTGTAAGGGCGGCATCCTTCCACTAGACTACGGGCCCCGTGCATCTACTGGCGCGCAGGCTTATATCTTTTAATGGTGGGGCCGCCGGGATTTGAACCCGGGGCCTGGGTGGCCCCCTTCCCTCGCAGGGGAGGGTCGGGCCCAAGCCGCCCATCATAGCCAGGCTAGACCACGGCCCCTACACCAAAAACCATAATAACAAAAACTAATAAGGATTTTTATTGAAGAGCCCTCAACGAGGATAGAGGTATAGTAAAGATTTTATCACCCCTTCATGTTTTATAATAGGGTTAAGGGCCCGTAGCTCAGCCCGGTCAGAGCACCCGGCTCATAACCGGGGGGTCGCGGGTTCGAATCCCGCCGGGCCCACCATGGGTAGAAGCTCCTACTTTATCTATTATTATGGAGAAAATGCGAAGACTAGATTCAGCTTTAAAGCAATCTTCTCAGTTAATATAAAAAATACAGGAAAAATATAGATAAATTGTTAATCAAAAAAGGATAAATTTAACCAAGTATAAAAATGAGGTGTTGAAAAGTATTAAACTGCTCAAAGCGGGACCACCGCCGTGTAAGGGCGGCATCCTTCCACTAGACTACGGGCCCGTGCATAAAGTCTCTTTCAAAAACCAAGTCGAGGACACCACAATGTTTTTATTCTACTCACGGCTTCATCGAGCTATATGTATTTAAGCTTTTCGCCAAAGCCTTTATCCTACAGAAAAATGAGTAGTTGGCTTAAAGAAGAGTTTGAGGCGAAGATTCCTCTATATCCGAAATATAGGGAAGGCGATCGGATAGTCTATGAGGATGCCCCAGTAAAGCGCTATACAGGTACGTTTCGTTTCAAGCTGATCGAGCTTACACCGGACGCTAGTAGATTCAAGTTGTATCAAAGCCAGATATTCCCGCCCACCGGTTTTACTTGGCCTGAGTCTATAGCGAAGGAGCTGGTGGATGAGGTCGGGCCGTTCCAAGAACATATCGGTCCAAACCCGAACTTCTGTAACTGGATCGACGATGAGACATTCCTCGAAGAGCTTGAGTATCAAGCTTGG
>JAPDKD010000079.1 GCA_029258735.1 archaeon
CACTCGGACGTTTCCTCTACTGCCCCGCCTTTTAGGCGGGTGGATGATCGGACGATAATTGATGCCGAGGGAGCTGAGATTAGGCTACACGAGTGCGTCAGAGATTTTCTGAGAGAGATTAGGAAGAGAGGCGTTGCTTTGGCTGTGGCAAGCTGGAATCTTCCAGGCCCGGCTGAAGCCGCGCTGCAAGCGCTTGGATTGCTGAAATTTTTCAATGTAATCGTAATTGAGCCTCACCCATATAAGGAGCGGATGATCGCCAAGATTCTTAAAAAGCTGGAGGCGAGGCCTGAAGAAGCCGTGTTTATCGACGATAATCCGGACATTGTAGAGCGTGTAAAAAGGTTCTATCCGGAGCTAAACGTGCTGCTTTACTGGGTTGATATTAACTCTTACTGCGGACTTGCCGATAGGCTGCTGCGCGGCGGTGAAGGATAAAGATATAGCTTTACGCGTTTTTCTAGTAGAGGTGTTGAAAATTGTCGTATGACAAGATATCTCCGGGCAAGAACCCGCCCGACGATATCTACGTTGTTGTGGAGATCCCGCAGGGCAGCGGCGTGAAATATGAGCTTGATAAGGAGCTTGGCGTGGTCTTTGTTGACCGCGTTCTATTTTCCTCCATGGTTTACCCGTTTAATTACGGGTTTGTGCCTCAGACTTTGGAGGAGGACGGAGACCCCGTCGATGTTTTAGTCTTAGGCTATGACCCCGTGTATCCGGGCTCCGTCATTAGGGCCAGGCCAGTAGCGCTCCTGGTTATGGAGGATGATGCTGGCCCGGATTCGAAAGTGGTCGCTGTCCCCCACGAGAAGATTGACCCGAGGTTCAGCAACATTAGGGATCTTGAAGATATTCCCGAAGCTTTGAGGCGCCGCATAGCGCACTTCTTTGAACACTATAAAGAACTTGAGCCAGGCAAGTGGGTTAAGGTCAAGGACTGGCGCGGCGCGGCTGAGGCCAAGGAACAGATAAAAAGGGCTATTGAGAGATACAAGAAGGAGTGATGACGGAAGAGACGTCGGAGCGGTGATGTGATCATCTCACTCTGACCCTTTTATGCATATTTTTTGTAAAGCATAAGTAGTTGTTTTCCCCAATTATTTTTGGGTAGGAGATAGTGGTAGACGTTGTCCTATTTTTTGAGGTTCATCAGCCCTATCGGCTTAACAGGAGATGGAGAGACGTTCTGCGAAGGCTCGAGGCGGATAAGGGCTCTCTGAACCCCCAGGATTTAGAAAAAGCATACTTCGACCACGGGCTAAATAAGATAGTTATGGATAGAGTGGCTTCTCGATGCTACCTGCAAGCCAACAAGGCAATATTAGATGCTATAAAAGAGCACGCTGGAAGAGAAAGAGAATTCAAAGTTGCTTACAGCCTTTCTGGGGTCTTCATTGAGCAGGCAGAAAAATATGCTCCGAAAGTTGTTGAAAGCTTTAGGAGTCTAGCCGAAACTGGGCTCGTTGAATTCGTGGAGCAGACGTACTTTCACAGCCTTGCCTCTCTAGTTAGCGACGAGGAATTTAAAGAGCAGCTTAGGCTTCACAGCAGAAAAGTTAGAGACCTTTTCGGCGTTTCGCCGGTATCTGCGGAAAATACCGAGTTCATCTACAATAACAGGGTTGCCAAAATATTGGCCGAAATAGGTTACCGCGTGACCTTCACGGAGGGGGCAGAGAAAATCTTGGCTGGTAGAAGCCCCAACTACGTTTACAGCTCTGTTGATGGAGATATTCGAGTGCTTTTGAGGAATTATAGGTTGAGCGATGATATAGGGTTTAGGTACGCGGCTAGGTGGTGGGAGGAGTATCCCCTCACGCCGGACAAGTACGCCGCCTGGCTCTCTAAGGTTGAAGGAGACGTAGTTTTCCTGGCTATCGACTACGAGACCTTCGGAGAACATTTTCCGCCCGAGACGGGCATCATAGAATTCCTGCGCAAGATGCCGGAGGAAGTGCTTAAATGGGAGAATCTGGCCTTTGAGACTCCTTTAGCCGCTGCCGAAAAGCATGAGCCTATAGATTCGTTGGATGTGCCGGAGTACGCCACCGTCTCCTGGGCTGACTTAGAGAGAGATCTTACTGCTTGGCTTATGAACGAGATGCAGTTTCGGAGCTTTAGCCACGTGCGTAGGCTGGAGAAGGTTGTGCGCGAGCTGGGCGACCCCGGCTGGATAAGGCTTTGGCGCTTGCTATTAATTAGTGACCACTTTTACTACATGTCCACAAAGGGATCGGGCACTGGCGACGTTCACAGCTACTTTAGTCCCTATGGCACGGCGCTAGAGGCCTATACGCTTTACATGTCTATTTTAAACGACTTTGAAACGAGGCTGATTAGGGCTGCCGGAGTTTCTTGACATTAAAAGAAAAGCCTAAACTAAACTGCTACAGAGGAGATAGATTTTTTAGTCTATTTAATGTAAGAAGAGTTACTTCGTCCAAAGGATGCGGCTAGGATGCTCGGCATTTCAGTAAAGACTCTCTGGATGTGGCAGAGAAAGGGTATAATTAAGGCTGTGAGGCTACCTACAGGAAAGCTTCGTTATCCTAAGAGCGAGGTTGAAAGAATACTTAGAGAGGGTAAAGGTGGCGGAGGAAGCCATTAAAGCCTATAGGATTCCGATCAAAGATCCACCTAGAGATTTGATAGAAGCATACTTCACAGTGAAGAAAAGGTTATTAAGAGAGGTGATGAGACACGTCAAGTACTCCAGAAGAGGAAAGGCACATCTTCACTTCAAAGCCGGGGAAAGGAGAAAGCTCAGGAATGAACTGTTAAGGGATTGGAAGTACTCTAAGCACTATATCGACTCTGCCATAAACTCCGTCATAGGTCTGGTTAAAGGGTGGATAAAACTTTACAATAAGGGTAGGGCAAAGACCGAGCCAAGAGTAAATAGAAAAGTCCGTCTATATTAAGAACACGCTTTTCTCCTGCCGAGATGGAATGCTGAAGATCAGCATCGAGCCGAGGAGACGGTATCTAGTGATAGACTTGAGAAGATATAGCTGGATTCCAAAGGACTTCGACAAGATTGGAGGACTGATTCTGACTGAGAGGGAACTCATAATTCCCTTAAAGAAGAGAGTTGAGCCTAGAGCTGAGGTATGGAGTTCGTTTGATGTCAACTTGACAAATATAACAGCTTTGATCAAGGGTAGCATCGTGAGGTACGATCTAAGAAGATTGTACCATATCCACCAGGTCTACGAGGAAAAGAGAAGGAGACTTCAGAAGCTTGCTAAGCACAAGCCTAGGACTACTAGGAAGCTCTTGGAGAAATATTCTAGGAGAGAAAGAGAAAGAGCCATGGATTTCATGCATAAACTGACAGCTAGGATAGCTGAAGAGCTTGCAAATTTGAAAAGCGGGGCGATCCTAGAGGATCTAAAGGACATTAAATCAAGAATCCTGCATGGATCGAAAAAATATAATCGAAAACTTTCTAAGTGGAATGCTAGAATGTTCCAGTTCATGCTAGAGTACAAATTGAAATGGCTTAGTCTTCCCGTCAAGCGCGTTGATCCTAGAAACACGTCTAGAGCTTGCCCCGTCTGTCAGGCCTTGATGGCGGCCTATCGGGGCAAGCTTTTAAGATGCATGAAGTGCGGAATTATCTTGGACAGAGACGTGGTAGCAGTTCTAAACCTTCAGATGCGAGGCGCCGGGGTTCCCCCGAGAGTCCTACTAGGGGCTTTAGCCCCAATGATGGGGAAACAGCTGGTAGACATTTATAGTCGTTAATTAATTTTGGTCTATCAGCCGTGAACCCCTAGTTTTATATTCCTCTTTGATTTTTATTGAATGCTGGAGGGTGAAGGATAGATTATATGTACAACAATCAGGGCGTAGATCTCCTGCTTAGAGCTAGAAGCGTAAAGGAGCTACTAAAGGACCTTATTGACAAAACTAGGCTTTCCATGGACCTTTCTTTCTACCTCCTACTTTATGGTGATGGAGCGCTAGCTGAGCGCGTCCTGGATTTAGAGAAGAAGATTCACCTACTCGAGCTGCAGCTTGCAGCTCGTACGCTTATAGCGATTAGAAGCCCAGATGATGCGCTTAGAGGTATAAGCATTTATAAGTTGGGAACCGCGCTGGATAAGATGGCTAACGCTTCAGGAGACATTGCTAAGGCATTTAAAACTTTTCGCCCTGATTTCACGTTTGGAAATATTTACTCTGAAGGGGAGGAGCTCATTGCCCGCCTTAACGTGAATATTCGCGAACCAGCTCATATTGACAGTATACTTGAAAGGCTTAATGTAGTTGTTGACGTCGTTGCTTTGAGGAGAGGGGAACACTGGTTCATGGAGCCGCCGACAAATATGTACATTAAGCGGGGGGACGTAGTGCTCGTTAAAGGTTCAAGGTCTGCCGTGGAGGCTTTCGCTACAGCTGTAGGCGCTTCGCTTAGAGAGTCGCAGGCGCTTCCTTCGTATGTTTCGGACTACCTGCTTGAGCTCAGCAAGACCGTCAATATAATGTATTCCCTAGCTCTGGCTACCCTACTTACAAGAAATAGGTGGCTCGCAGACTACGTGATGGAGCTCGAAGAGCACGTCGACACAGTCCTATTGAAATTTGAGAAGACTCTTCTCGCAAGCTACCTTGGCGAAAACGAACGAGCAGCGCTTATGTTCGCGGCTTTCGCTATCGAGCACATGGCTGACTCAGCCCTTGAAATGGTTTTCCCCATTCTTGAGGGCATTGACCCGCATTCCCTACTGTTAGAGGTGCTTGAAGAGACCAAGGAGAGGATAAGCGTTATAGAAATGGACGAATCGGATGCTGGCTTAACCCTCTCGGAGCTTGGATACCAGGAGAAAGGCGTTCTCGTTCTGGCAGTAAAGCGGGGGAAGAAATGGTTCATTATGCCTCCCTACACTGGATTTAAAGTTCAAGCCGGCGACGTGCTGCTCGTAAAATATTACGAAGAATCGGAGGAATTCGTAGAGAAGGAGGAGGCAGAAGAAGACCGCGAAGAAATAATCGAAGATGTATGGGAGGAAGAGGAGTCTAAGAAGGCAAGCTAGCCTTCTTTAATGAAATTATCTCTTTTGCCGCTTTAATGCTTGATGAAGCTAGCGGGTACAACATAAAAGCCGAGGACATTCGCAGACTCTCTATGACCAAATCGAGCAAAAGCCTAACCTCGTCTCTCAGCTGAAGCCATTGCAAATATTGAACCTGGGGATACAGCATCACTATTCCACGCGATAAAAAGCCCGCAAATACCCATCCTATTTGTTGGCTCCTCGCAGCTATTGATAAAATCAGCCACAGTATGCTTAAAGCAATGTGGTTTAGCCAGTCCGGTAGGAATAGCGGCGCAACAAATATCTCTGCAAATCCCCTAACTGTCAGCGCTAATACCCCTATAGAGACAATTAACACGGCTACAGACTCTATGCTAGGAAGCGCATCACTACCTAAAAATGTAGAAAGATTAGCGAGGTTAGCAATACGTCCTAAGATAATAAATATAATGCCGACTCCTATTGTGGCGAGAGACTTTGATTCTAGGGCTTTAGCTGAGTAGAGCGTAGCGTATGCTAAATACGTTAACAGAATTAGCCAGAGAACGTCCGAAAAGAAATGCAAACTGGGAAGAACCCACGCGAAATCTCCCTTCAAGAAAAGTAGGGAAACATACGAAAATATTATAAGCGCTATTCCCAATATTTCGTTGCTCCTTTTTACAGCATAGCTTTTGCTCATCTTCTTATAAATTTTTCTAGCCCCCGCTGCGCCTAAAGCCAATATAAAAAAGGGAGAGCTCATGCCTAGGGCGAATGCTGCCGATGGAATGACGATTCCTAGGAGATCTTGAAGCGACGTTAAGGAGGGATTAGCCGAAGCTATGTTTAAAGCTAGGGCAATAACGTACGCTCCATCGCATGGAGCAGAGGCAATAAAGAATAGAGCTCCCAGAGGTATCGCCACTATTAGTCCTGTTCTCTTCAGCCTCGGTAGGGGCACGCTGAGCTGCGCTACAAATTTTTTGAAGGGTGTAAGCATTAAAAATCCAACTATAAACATTATGAGGAGGGAGAATGAAGAAGCTTCTTCTGCGGTAATGCTTCCTACGATTTTATTGGCTATATCGCGGGCATATATTGTTGCCGCTACAAGGCCAAGTACAGATGCTAATAACCCAAAAGTGAATAATCCAGCTGCAACTAATCCTTTCCTCTTTGTTTGGCTACTTCCCACTATATATGTTGCTAGTACGGGCAGGAGGGGATAGGCACATGGTGCAAATGCTCCTAAAAGACCAAGCACATAATATGATAGGGCAGTCGCCATTATATTCCACGTAATCATTTTCCCCGCTCCTCTTTTTAGAACCTATATTACGCGCTAATTGTATTACAGTTTCTTGTCATAAATAAAGTGTCACCAACAGTAGTGTTATTATTTCTTTCCATATTTTCTCCATACATAAGCCACTACTAGAAGGACTATCAGAAGCACAACTAGGCCGAAGAAGAAATATTCGCTTCTTGGTTTTACTTCAACCTCTAGAACCCTTTCTACTCTTACGCCGGTAGCCTCTAATCGCAACGGCACGTGGTAAAATCCTGGAGCTAGGTTGGGGTCAATGTCTATGGTTAATGTAAAAGTTACTTCTTCACCTGAAGGTAGCGAAACCACGAGGTTTGGGTCTATCGTAACCGTTATACCGCCTGGAACATCATATGCGGTTAACTGCAGATTAGTGATTGGCGAGTTACCGTTGTTGCGAACCTTAAGCGTAAACTTAGCTCGTGAACCAACAGTGGTAGTGACATAGAAGTTTTCTGTGAGAATGCGAAGCCTTATTTCTCCCAAAATCTGAATCCCAAGCTCAAGCGTATCCGAGCTATATTTGCCCTGAACCTTCAGCAGGAAACTTATTGACTGAGGCTCTAAGCCGTATGGAACACTTATTTCAAGGATTAGAGAGCGGGTTTCCCCAGGCGCAAGGAATATTTTTGATATCAAGGCTCCGCCAGTTTCCCTAAAGCTATAACGAAAGCTTTCAGGCAATCCTGCAACTGTCATTGTTACTGGTGTCGGCGCCGTGCCTCTATTAGAAACTTTTATCGGTATCGAAACTTTTTCGCCCGGTCTAGTTTCAACGAAAGGCGATGAACTTTCAACGGTTAAATCATCTTTTCCTTGCCTTACTTCTACTTCTATGTTTAATATGCTGCTTGCTCCTAACCCCGACGCGTTTATAATAATATTATATGTTTTTTCTTCTGCACCTTCTGGAATAAATGCGTGAAGAACTAGCTCGTACTCCTCGCCAGACTTAAGATTAAGAGACCTTATTGTCTTTCCATCCTTCGTCTCCAAACGCGCATCCCACCCGGCTGGAGCAACCACCTGAAAATCGATAATTGCATCGCTGCCCAACGTGTTTTTCGCTATTAGATCAACCGTGAGTTCTTCACCCTTATAGCCTATAACTTTTGTATATTGAGCCGAGAGAATGTTCCATTCACGCTTTTCAACATCGAATATGATTTTTTTGACTACCGTGGTTGTTCCTTTAAGAATTAGTTTTACAGTATAGTTTCCAATAACGTTTCTGGCGACTTCTACTTCCAGAATAAAGTTTTCGCTTCCCCCGGAAGGAAGCGAGAATCCCTTTACTTCATATCCTTTGGGAGATAGCAGCCGCGCATTCCAATTTGGTGGCTTAACTATTATTACATTTACGCCTTCCTCGTAGTGACCTCTATTTGTTATAGAAACCTGCAGGCTTATTTTGTCTCCTTGCTTTACTGCTATGCTGTCCGCTTCAACGTAAATGTAATATGCGTAGTCCAGCGTTATTTCGCCCATCCTAACAAATGTCCCGGTTTTTATTTCCATCGAAATCCGCTTTTCCTCGTAGCCTCTTGCGTATATTACGAAATCATATACCCCCTTATCTAGGCCTAAGTAGAACTCTCCCTTATCGTCGCTCTTAGCCTTATCTACAAATACTCCTGACGACGTATAAGCTTCTATAGTCGCATCTTTTATGGGATTTCCATACTTATCAACTATTCTGCCCGAAACCGTAATACAGAGTACTGGAGCTACCTGAAGAATTGATATAAGAATAACCAAGACTAATATGAAAACTAATTTTCGCATTAATCTTCCCTCATAGTGGGCTGAAACAGTTATAAGTATTTATCTTTTTTCCAATACTTCGCTCATAAACCTATTATAGCAGCCAGATACTGCCCTTACCGCCCTAATCATTTCTTCATAGCTACCTGCGTAGGCAGATAATATTGCCCTTCCTTCTTCATCCAGATCTGCGCGAACATGGTATTCTCGTGCGAGCTTATCTAACTTAAAGAAATAAAGCTTAGATAGCACTGTTCCATCCATGTTAAAGATTGATTCGCTCTCTATGATATAGCCCCACTCTTCCGCGTAAATTTCTAAGCCTATCCCTTCATGCTCTACCACGATGCTCTGGTAATTTTCCCAGCTTCTCGCTGCCGCAAATATTCCCTCTTCTCTTAGATTTTTCGCTATATCACCTAGCTTACCATAATCCCTGTAGGATACAATATGAACTGGCTCGCCATCCTCTATCCATGCAAGGTCCTCGGGGGGTCCCAGAATTCTTCCTAAAAGTTTAACGGGACCATAAGGCTGATTAAAACCGTAAAAAAGGCATAGCGCATTTCCTGGAGGCCAAAAAGCCACATCTCCTCTTTTTACTCTAATTGTTAACTCCTCATTGCTTATTCTAAGCTCTTTGACTGTGAAGTATACTTCCTGCTTCCACACGTTAGCTTTGGCTTCCAACAGCTCTCTGGGAAGAGGTATTGGCTCGTAGAGGTATGCGGCTATTTCTCCCTTATTTTCAAACCTAAACAGAACATATTGAGCAGATTTCATATCCTGTCATACTATCCACGCGCCGTTAATAAATTTGGACACTGGTAGAGGTTTCCTAAGTATACTTTGATAATTTAACATTCCAATAACCTTTACTTCTAAACCCTTGCTTGCCCGCAGCAACGCTTTAATTAGCTGTGACAACTCGTCTGCGCTTAAATCTAGTATCGTGAATATTTCGTCTTTTTCTTTTACCTTAAAAACGTAATTAACGAAGGCGCCCTTAAGTAACACATTGTATAGGCTTTCTAAACGAGAGAAATTTAAGAAGAAAAGCCACCTGCTGATAGGGCAGTGATATCTGAATCTCACTATATTCTTTACGTGCATACGATAATGATATGATATTGTGTTTTCGCTTATGCCTGTTTTTTCAGCTATCTTTCTAAGTGGTGTAAAGAAGTCTTTCATTAATTCATTAATTATTAAGATGTCAATTTTATCTATTCTATGTTTTGTGCTCCGATCAACGCTATGGCTTTCACTATTGCTGGTTTTTAGGATGTCCATAAAATGATGGAGACTTGCTTCGCCCGCAGATTGATGCATGTCATAGAGCCTATGTATATTCACGCATTGAGCGTACAAGTCGCCTATAAGCATGTTCACGTTTTCTATGGGGAAAGCGTAGATGCATAACTCTTTTACGCCGCAAGCAAAGTGAAGCAGTTCAGCATTCCATATAATATATTCTTTATTTTTTAAGGGAGCGGTGCGCTCTCTTATACACAGTACTAGTTCTAATCCTAAGGCAGAGTAAATGGGTTCTGCATGAAACGTAACTCCCTTTTCGCGAAGTTTCTTAATAACTTCATAAACGTATTGTTTAGTTACTCCCTTAAGAGAGGCCGCTTGCGCAACATTGCCATTGCACTTCACTAAAGCCGAAAGTATTCGCTTCTGCGCTGGAGTCAACAAATGATGACGCACCTCGTACAAAAAGCTAGTTAATAAGTCTGCCTACGCAATAATAAATGCTACGTCTTATGACACGGTCATAGAACAGGCTTCACGGAATAAAGTTTAGCCGGGTTGTGGACGAGAATTTTTTCTGCTTGGCGGCATGACATTTGACCTGTATTTAAAAGTCTTCTGAAGGTTTTGCTTATTGACCAAGGTGCTACAACCGCTCCCGGCCTACGTGGGTCGTCTAGGAAGTCGCTCTCCACGACCATTTTATCCCAGGCTCTTTTAGCTGCCAGTATTTCATTCCGCCTTGCAGGCACCGAAGGAACCAACCCTAAATAAGCAGCATAATAAGCTAATTCGCCTCTAACGTGATGAACTACCACTTTACTTGCCCCAACCTTACGCGCTGATTGAGCAGCAAGCTCTATCGGCTTTTTACCAGCATCTAAATGTAGGTGCAAAGGCACATCAAGCTCTGCTGCCAACTCTATAGCCTTAAACATTATTTCCGTGCACGTCTCCATAACTTTTTTTGACACTGGCCGGTGGGGCCTGCCTGCTTCCCCGAGACCCTGAGCGCGTCCTAGCTTTACGTATTTAGCCGCTAACTCGTAGGCCTTTATCATTAGCTCAGCTACTTCGCTGGGCTCTACGCCCTCCTCTATTTTCTTAGTGGCCTCAGCGGGATGGGGGCCGATAATTACTGGCACAATTAAGCCGCTTCTCCTCAGCTCCTTTGCAGTGCTTATAGTGATGTCATATAGTTTCCGGTAATCTTGGGGCGACTTTATCCTTATATTGAAGTTCCAAGAGAGAAGGTTTACTAGCACGTACAGCCAGCCACCACTTGCACGAAACCTTTTAGCGAAGTTTTCGACGCCCATACCCTCTAGAGGGTTCAGATGTCCGTGATTGTCTCCCACATATATTATCCGATTCTCACTCATAGCGTCACAGATATTTGCTTATAGCCATATGTATAAATTTGATTAAGATGTCGGCTGCTGTTAGGGCCCGCTTTGCGCTGGCCTTTATTTTAGCTTTAGTTAATGATATTTTGGACATTGTAGGATTCTTTAGCTCGCCAGTTATTGAAAGCGCCGCAGATATCCTACTAGCCGCAGCTTTGCTGTTTTTACTTGGCCTTAGTCCCGTTCCTATAGCGGTAGCTATTCTTGACGCTTTCCCCGGCATAGACTTGTCTCCCGCCTGGACGGCTTATGTTGCATATAAATATCTTACTAAAAAGACTGCGAGAAAGGTTAAGGTTGAATAGCGCTTTTAAGAGAAGTGGAAGACAACGTCCCAAAGCAGGAGTTCCTCATAGTTTTCGTTAAACCAGAACTTCCCTCTAACCTTCGCTCCTTCAAGAACAGGTTTAAGCCATATCTCGTCGTCTCCCCACATCTCCTTAAATGGGAGCGAACTAATTGGAAACCACAGAGGCTCCGCCTCGTCGGAGGAGCGTGGAACGCCTTCAAATTTTCTGCAGATAAATATGTAGACTATCCAGTCTGGTATGTCGGTTTTAGAGTAAAACTCTACTAAGCCGGCTCTCTCTATTTTCCGCGGTAACACGCCAACCTCTTCTTTCACCTCCCTTATTGCGGCTTCCTCTATTGTTTCTGAGGACTCCACTTTGCCTCCTACTCCGTTATATTTCCCGGTGCCGAAGCCCTTCTTCTTTCGTATTAGTAGCACCTTGCCGTTTTTGACTATGTAGCATAGTGTAGCCACGATTGTCATCGCGGTTCTCCGCCTCATCTAGGCGAGGAGCTATTTAGGTCTTGCCTTCGACACGTAGGGGTTGCCCCTTATGTAGAATCGCCATGGTCTCCTATCCTTTACTCCTATACGGGGCGTGCTGACTATGTCCTCGCTGGTCACATCCTCGTAGCTAGCTATATAGAGAACCTCGCCCCTCGTCATATCCCAACCGTTTAGCTCTCGCGTTATCCTAAGCGCTTGGGTGAGGCGTGCGGGCCCTGAGGCTACTAGCTTAGGATCCTTTACTCCTCTGTTTTTCATCATCTCCTCCAAGCCTAGTACTGGCTCTAGTGCTCTAATGAGAACTGCGGCTGGCTTTCCCTCAGGTTCAGCTACCACGTTTAGGCAGTAGTGAACGCCGTATATCTGATATACGTAGGCAGTTCCGGGCTTCATCCACATCGCATAGTTCCTCCTAGTTTTTCCACGGTAGGCGTGGCTTGCGGGATCGTCAGATCCCCTATATGCTTCTGTCTCAACAATTTTACCGCCTAGAGTCTTGCTGCCGTACTCTCTTATCAGCATCTTGCCTAGGAGGCGTTTAGCTACTTCAACTACATCGGCTGAGTAGAATTCTTCTTTCAGAACTTTCCACAGTTTCATCTGATGCACTTATCTCTTGTAGGTGAGCGTGACCTCGCCGTAGCCTATAATGTTGTCCATTGCTTCGCGCAGAACCGTCGCTGCGTTTACTCCCTCTTTAAGGCCGAGCTTCTTGTTTAAGGCTAGCAAGAGGAAAACGTAGCGGTGCTTGCCGCTTGGCGGGCAGGGGCCTCCATAGCCAATTATTCCGAAATCGTTTCTGCCTTGCGTTCCTATTTCTTCAACTACTCCTGTCTTTGTGATGTTTTCAGGTAGGCCCTTAAGGCTGGGCGGAATGTTGAAAATGACCCAGTGAATGAATGTTCCCCTCGGCGCGTCTGGATCATAGCATATCAAGACGAGGCTCTCCGTTCCCGACGGAAGGTTTTCCCACTTGACCGGAGGAGAAATATCCTTGCCGTCGCAGGTGTACAAGCTTGGGATTCCGCCAGACTTTAAATCGGCTACTGTCAGCTCTATTTTTGCACCTTTCCTTGCTTGCTTGAGGAGGCCATCTAATGTTCTATATTCGACTTTTGAGCTTTGATAAACCATCCACCCTGCAATCAGCACAATTAAAATAGCAATAGCGGAAAGTACTACGGCTTTCTTCGCCATAAGCTAACGCCTCAGAGAAAATAAATATCTTCGTATAAAATTAAATTTCGCCGGACACACTCAATCATGTGAAAGGTAAAATTATTACCGTTGATTCGCCGTTGACAGAAAAGAGCAGAAAACTAGTTCAAAGTTTACATAGGTTAGTTGCACGCAGTTTGAGAGATGAGTTTGAAGATGGGGGTATAATTCTGAAAAGTAAAGATATAGTAAAAGCTAGCTCAAAGACGTTCTGTGTTGTGAACATAGCTACTGGCGGAACCGAGAAATTGATTGCAGATTTATTTTCGAAAGGATTCGTTCCCCTAGTTTTGATTGCCTGGAACCGCTTAAACAGCTTGCCTGCTGCTCTTGAAACAAGAGCGTACTTAAGGAATATTAGCATTCCAGCCATGATTGTCTATGCATCTTGGGGGCAAAGGATTCCTAGCGAACGTGTATTAAAGGAGTTTAGCTTAGCGTCAAATCTTTACTTAATCTCTAGAATTAATATACTGGAGCTAGGAGCGTCAGCAGACTGGCTCATAGCAAGCTCTGTCGATAAGAAAATCGCCCAGCAAAGGTATAAGATACAGTTCAACCACATAGAGCTGGACGAGCTGCAGAAAGAGTACGAAAATGTCGATCTAGCTTTTTCGTTAAACATTATAGTGCACTTGAGCCGTAGATGCACGTTTAATGTTGAGCCAGAGGAGGTAAAGAAATCCTTGCGTTTGTATTTTGCTATTAGAAATATACTTGAGCGGGAGGGGAGTAGGGTTTTCACCATTTCGTGTTTTAATGTTTTTAAGTTGCTTGGAGTTACTCCGTGCTTGGCTCTTTCTCTCCTTAATTCTGAGGGGTTCGTTGGAGGTTGCGAGGGTGATGAACAAGCAGTCTTTACTATGCACGTTTTTTCTAGACTTTCCGGCAGACCCGTCTTTATGGGTAACGTCGCTAACCTGGATTTTGAGAAAAATAGCCTAGTATTGTCTCACTGTACTGCCCCTTTAGGTTTTCCTGGAAGCTGTGTGTTGAAGACCCATTTTGAAACTGAAAGCAGCGTGGGAGTCAATATAGCATTAGAGAAAAATACGAGTGTAACTTTGGGACGCTTCAATAAGCATCTCGATAAGCTAGTGCTTGCTTTTGGTCGGGTTCTTGAGAGCAATTTAAGCTTCTCCGGGCTTTGCCGCACCCAGATTGAAATTAAAGTCGAGGGTTCACTTAAGAAGTTCATTAATTATTTACCTGGGAATCATGTAGCACTTGCTATCGGCAAAATTGAAGATTCCATTTTTAAGTTTGCTGATGTATATGGAGTTAAGGTTGTGCAGAGTTAAATGGGTTATATTTTATTTTTTTGAAGAAACGGACTAGCTCCTTGATGACTTCATTTTCCATGTTTAGCTTGTATCTATTTACTAGGGTCTTCGTTAGGAAGCCTTGGTTAACCATTTCTTCAAGCATCTTTCTCGTGATTTTTATTCCGCAGTAGCTGTTTAGTTCGTATAGGCTGGCATCCTCAACAGTTGAGAGGAAGCTTATTATTCTTAGCCTAGCTCTGCACTTTGGCAACAACAACTCTATCTCATGAAAGATAGTCATCCATCGTAGTAAAGTATACAAGGGCTAAATTAATGTTTAGACTTTATCAAAATGTTTTTGCTTGACTCGTATAGAACTTTGCCTGCTTAAAGAAGTCCGGAGACTTTTGCCTTATGTATTCACAGAGTATGCATATGAGCGGCTTCTCTTGCTCTCTGGCAACTCCATTTGTAATGTACCTTGTTACTTCTTCTAGTTTCTGTTCTAGGCCAGGTATTTTTTCGACAGCTTGGGCGTATAGCCCTCTCTCATTGTTCACGTATCTGCTCACAGTTGACTGGCTTACACCCATTAGCCTGGCGATTTCAAGCTGACTGAAGCCGTGCCTCTTGTAGAGGTGATTGGCGACTATACTCCTTACTGAGGGAAGGATGTATTTTACTGCTGTTTCACACGGCGCCCTCAGGCTTACCATATTGATCACTGATATGCTGCGGGGATATTTAAAAAGGCTTTGATTAAATTTTAATTTTTATTCGTGCGTCTCCGACTATGCATCGACTGCTGGCCGCGAAGGTCGGGTTGAGGTCGAATTCCTGTATATCTTCTCTGTATTTCCAAAGGAAATCAGAGGCTTTAGCCACGACGCGGGCTAGGAGGCTAACATTAGCTTTAGGGCGTCCTCGGTATCCCTCCAGCAGGGGATAGGTCTTCAAGCGCTTCAATGCATCTAGCGCTTCCTCCGGGGTTATTGGAGCTATTTCGAAGGTTACGTCTTTAAGCAGCTCCACCGTGATGCCGCCTAGACCTACCATTATTACTGGGCCGAACTGGGCGTCATTTAGTCCTCCTATTATAACTTCATGCGCGTTTGATACCATTTCCTGAACAACTACTCCCTCAACTTTTTTGCCGTGCCTCTCGGCGTTTCTATGTATTTCGTTAAAGGCTCTGCGCACTTCCTCGGGAGTATTTAAGCCAACTTTTACCCCGCCTACTTCGGTCTTATGGACTATTTCGGGGCTGCTCACCTTTAACACAACGGGGTATCCTATTTCTTCCGCAAGCTGCACCGCTTCATCTGCTGCTTCTGCAAGCCCATATCTTGCTACTGGCAGGCCGTATTTCTCGATAGTTTGGAGCGCCTCATAGAGGCTTAAGAAACTTCTCTTTTCGGCTTTAGCCTTAGCTATTAGATTCATATTATCGTTTATAATATGTTGCCACCTTTTTTACCGCTTTCGCGATATCGATAGCGTCTTCATCCGTCAGTCCCGTTAGAGTAGGTAGCGTTATGACTCTCTCAGCAGCGTATTCGGCATTAGGACAGTCCCCATGCCTATAAGATATTTCCTTACCGTAGAACGGGCAACGCCATGGGCAGCCGTGTTTACGTGCTATCTTATCTTTGAAGATTGTGGTTAGGTAGAGAGGCTTAGGGTAGGCTACGGTTACTAGGACATTCTCCGCCTTTAGAGCCTTCACGAAAGCTTCTCTATCTACTTTCAGCTTTTCAAGCTTCAGTAGAACCTCGTAGATATGCCAAGTATGCTTTACATACGGCTTAGCCCGGGGCAGCATGAGAAGCTCTCCGTCGAGGCTTTGAAGCTCGTCGAAGTAGATCTTCGCTATCTCGGCTCTGCGTCTGTTAAGCTCTTCAATCCGTTCGAGCTGCCCTATGCCGAGCGCTGCCTGCAACTCTGTCATTCGATAATTATAGCCTAGGACCGCGTACTCATATTTGCCTGTCTGGCCGTGGTCCCTCACTAGCCTCACCTTCTCTGCCAACTCATCGCTGTTCGTGGTGACCATTCCTCCCTCGCCCGTCGTCATGTTCTTGCTGGCGAAGAAGCTGAAGCAGCCGGCGTGGCCTATGCTGCCTGCCTTCGCGCCCCCGTAGGTTGCTCCGTGCGCTTGGGCGGCGTCCTCGACGACGAATATGCCCCTGTCCTCGGCTATCTCCATAATCGGCTTCATGTCCGCCGGGCAGCCTAGACGTGAACCGGGACTATCGCCTTCGTCCGGCTCGTCACGGCCTCGTTAACCCTGTCGGGGTCTACGCAAAGCGTCTCCGGGTCGACGTCCACGAAGACCGGTCTCGCGCCTAGGATTACGACGACGTTCGCCGTCGCCACGAAGGTCATGGCTGGCACGACGACCTCGTCGCCCGGGCCTACGCCGCAGGCGGCCAACGCCGTGTGAAGCGCGGCCGTGCCGGAGCTGACGGCTACGGCGTAGTCGACGCCTACGTAGGACGCGAACTCTTCCTCGAACTCGCCTACGACGCTCCCGCTGCCGTGCCAAGAGGTGAGCATCCCAGACCTGAGAACCCTAGAGACTTCCTCGACCTCCTCGTCGCCTATCATCGGCTGGTTAATCCTTATCACGGCTTCAGCCGCACCTTCGACGCGGCGTTCCCAAGCCCGCCTTTAAAGCCTTGGCGTCGGAGCCGCCGACTAGGCTACAAGCGCAACAATTGACAATAAGGCTGTTTAATTCCGCCGGAGAAGCCTTTAATTTTGCCTACGGCTTGCGCTGAGCCTTGGACCGGAAAGTTGAGAGTTCTGCTGGTGAACCCTAAGCCCAGAG
>JAPDKD010000135.1 GCA_029258735.1 archaeon
AGCGAAGAAGAATGGACTCGTATACTCGCTGAGCTCAGGACCGGGAAGAAAAAAGCTAGGAAACCTGGGACGGGAGCCGAAGTGGAGGAGTCCAAACCCACAGACGATCCTCGAGAGCTGATCCGAGTGAGCGGTATAAAGAGTAGCACTATAATTCCGAAAGCTAAGCCTCCTAGTAGGCCTGAAATAAAGCCTGCTATTGCTCCCCTCATGGGAGAGCTTCCAGCTAGATATCCCGCGATGATGCCCGCTAAAATATCGCCCCAGAGTCCTGTTAGTATAAAGCCCGCTATTGAGCCCACAATAATGGCGATAGCCATGTTGCCTTTCTTCTCGCTTGTGCTTTCTTCTTTTTTAACCGGTTCGACCGGGACATCAGATGACATCGAGAAAAATATTATACCGTAACTTAAAAATATTTCTATGCTTTAAAAAAATACTGAAATATTTATCGCTCGAGTATCGGTAAGCCTACTGGTGGCTTCGCTGGTATGTGCTTAAGCAGCATAACTTCAGAATACTTACCTATCAACACTGGGTTTAATTCTTCGGCTAGCTTACCCGCATTTTCAGCTTTATACCCTTTCTCTGCGAAGATCTCCATTATAACGTCACCTTGTTTTACCTTATCACCGAGCTTTACATGTAGATAAACACCTGCTCCCTTGTCTCGCGGAGCTCCTGCAGCTCTCGCGATCTGGGCAATCGCCCTATTGTTAATGTATATTACGCGGCCAACACGCTTTGAATAAATCTCAACTTTATGTTCGCCCACGGGCACGTCTTCGGGCTTTATTCGGGGATCTCCTCCCTGAGCCTCGATTATTTCTCTGAGCTTTGCCTCGGCTTTTCCAGAAGTCAAAGCTTTAAGCGCGATTTCTCTGCCGTTGGATACACCAACCATATTAAGCAGTATTCCGGCGAGACTAGTTGCCTTATTAATTAAGTCAACCGGTCCTTTGCCGCTTATGGCTACTAGAGCCTCCCTCGCTTCAAGAGCTGGACCGACTGCGTGACCAAGCGGCTGTTCGCCAAATGTTAAGGCAACTTCTACGTGAATTCCGAGCCTAGAGCCCAGCTCGATGAATTCTTGGGCTAAGCGCTCTCCCCCTCTGATGTTCTGTATCTTAGCGTCACGTCCCGTAGGGAAATCAATAACTACGTGAGTTGAACCCACAGCGTGTTTTTTGGCCATGATAGATGGTATGAAGAATGGGTCGACGGCCAGGGGGTATTCCACTCTAATTATAAGGTCATCTGCAGGCGCGAGCCTAAGCGAGCCTCCCCAAACTAAGCAGCCACCAGTTTTTAAGACAACCTCTTTCATTTCCTCAACTGTAAGGTTAACTGGCGCTAAAACCTCAAATCTGTCTGCGGTGCCCGCAGGGGACGTTATTGCTCTGGACGAGGTCTTAGGTATAGTATACCCTAGGGAGGCTATTATTGGCACGACAAGTATGCTCGTCTTGTCACCAGGAATTCCTCCAAGACTATGCTTATCAAGAATCGGCCTCTTATCTAGCTTTAGTGTTTCACCCGTTTCAACCATAGCCTTAGTGAAGTAGTACGCTTCCTCGATAGTCATTCTCTGATGATGAAGAGTAGTGACAAGCGCTGCTATTTCCACCTCGTTCAAAGCGCCAGAAACTATATCACGTATTATTTCGAAAATTTCCTCTTTTCCAAGTCTTCCTCCTCTAAGCTTATTTCTAATATAAGCAATAGATTTCGGCGGTTCAACGGGTTCAACGTCAATTAATGCTCCCTCAGTAATGTTTAATGCATCTGCAACCTCATCGTACAGTGCAACTATATCTCGCGGCAACTTTTTTGCAACATTCACTATAGCGAGAACTTCTTTCCCATTATATCGAATGCGGATCCGGTCGAGGGGGTGTACACCTAAATCTTTAGCCACATCGTCGTCTAGGACGACTATTCCAGTACCTCCTGACGCGAATCCAAGTAGACGAGCTTTAAGCTTCAAATTTCATCACCGCAAATTGGGAGAATAAATATATTGAAACGATTATTTATAAATTTTTGCCAATATTTTATTAAACAGGTAGGGGGATGATGTCACTTGCCCCCCTGAGACTGCGATGAAGCGATTACCGCGAACTGACCCCCATTAAGCAATATTATCTAGCAAAATCGTTAACTAACGGAAAATTTTTATAATAATTTTTTAACAATAATATGGGAATAATGATTAAAATAACAAAAAGTGATTTTAAGATACTTAAAGCAATTCCCAAATCACTGAATTATTCAGAAATATCCCGAATAACAGGCTTTTCACAACCATATGTTTCAAATAAAATTAAAAAATTAATTTGTTTGTTTTCATTCAGCTTTCGTGTAGATCTACACTCTTTAAATATAATTCCAATAACCATATTTGTAAAGGATAAGGAGCAGATAAAAAACTCAAATTTCATTTACAAAACATATGCTGTTACGCTAAGTACAGGTAAATACATAGCTGTGGACATGTACGTACCTAAAAATATGCTAGAAGATGTAACACAAAAATTTCAACACGAGGAAGTACAGATAATACCGAAGCGCTATGAAGTATATTGGAGGCCGGATATTAATAACTTATTTCGTCATGAAAAAGGAAGAATACTTTTCTCCTTCAAACTAAGAGAAAAATACTATGGATTAACCGGGTATAGAGAAGGTGAGCGAAGAAGTTTTGTTGCAGATCCTATTGACATCCTCATAATTTGGAGCAAAATGCAGAATCCATTCGTGCCGCTGGCATCTATAGCTAAGAAAGTTGGACTGTCTCAGCAACTAGTATCCTACCACTATAGGCACCACGTAATCGGGCAATGGATGTATAATGGTGTAATAGCTAGGTATTTACAGGACGAAAATCTAACACTTCTTGTAAAAATATCAACAATAAGCTCGGTATCTGCACTAAAAATGCTAGAACTGTTTCAAAGGATACCCTTTTTCCTTGAATCATTTATACCATGCAACAATCGTAAATCTATTTACTCCTGGCTTATTGCTTCACATGGAATCACTAAACGTCTAATAAATTCTCTTCACGAAATTGAAGAAGTAGACAGAATAGAAATATTGGGAATTCGCGACTCATCAAAAGAGAAGATAATAAATTTCCCCTGGCGTGATGTTGGAGAATTTCGAAGCCTAATAAAAGCAGGGAAAAAATGAAAGGATTCCATATAAAAACTAGTGACCAAGTAAATAATTGCTAATTAATACTAGGTGTTTTGAATGAGAAAAAACCTCGTTGAACTTAAAGCAAAAATATTGGGTCTTGAAGCAATTAGGAGAAAACTACTAGAAAAGGGCGCTAAACAAGTCGGAGTATACAGGCAGCTGGACACGTACTACAATGTTCCCAAAGGAAGATTAAAGCTAAGAGTGGTTAACGGAAGTAGCGGTCAACTAGTATTCTATCTTAGAGAGGACGTGGCGCAGCCAAAGGAAAGCAAGGTCTATTTAGCTACAATAGATAGGCCCGGCGAGTTGGCCGCCGTACTCGCGGAAGCTCTCGGCGTAAAATGCGTAGTCGACAAAGTTAGGGAAATCTATAATTGGAGAGGCGTTGAAGTTCATCTAGACAAAGTAAGGGGTCTTGGAGAGTTCCTAGAATTCGAGCTTGAAGTAAGCGCAGAAAACGAAGAAAAAGGAAAAAAACTACTAAAAGATCTATTAAACGAGCTAGGAATAGGTTCCGAAAACTTGATTCCAACATCCTACTGTGAACTCGTACTCAAAAAAAGTGAGTAAAACTTTAAACACCCACAGTAAACATTAAGTCGAGGAAATATGGCGTCCATAAAACTTAAAATATCGATGATACTAGTCCTAGGAGCAATAATATCGATATCAACACTAGCTTTCGCCCTCTTACTGGATGTCTTAGGAGTCGGAGACCTTCTCACCTTAGCAGTCCTATCAGTCGGCTTCAACCTTCTTCAATGGTTGCTTGCTCCATATTTAATAAACGTCCTGTACAGGGTAAAAGAAGCCGACCCTACAATTCACTCCGACCTAATATATACGGTTAAGCGGCTAGCAGCCAAAGCTGGAATACCGACACCAAAGCTAATGATAGCCGACATCTCAGTGCCCAACGCGTTCGCCTATGGAAGCCCTCTCACAGGCAATATGGTAGCAGTAACCCGCGGGCTTCTGGAAACCTTGAACGAGGATGAGGTAGAAAGTGTGCTGGGACACGAACTCGGACACCTAAAACACAGGGACGTACAGGTTATGATGTTTGCCTCAGTTCTTCCATCAATATTCTACCTAATAGGGCGCTCAGCCCTATACTTCGGCGCATACGGAAGAGACGAGAGAGAAAGTAGAGGGGGCGCTCTAGTCCTAGGAATATTCGCCTTAATAATCTACTGGATACTAAGCCTATTCGTATTATACCTAAGCCGCCTAAGAGAATACTACGCCGACGAATTCAGCGTAAGCTTAGCGCCCAGCCCAGCGGAAGGAGCTAAAAGACTAGCAAAAGCATTGCTCAAAATCTCAAACAAAGCTGTGAGGTTAAAGGAAAGAGGTGAATACGAATCGCCGCCAGGATTCAAAGCCCTACTAATCGCAGACACAGACGCAGTAAAAACCAACAGAAGAATTTCATTAACGGACCAAATATTCGAGCTCTTCTCAACTCACCCCAACATAATAAAGAGAATAAAACACTTAGAGGAAATAGGAGGAATAAAAATACTCTAAAACTTAAACCCTAAAAGAAAATCTAACATTTTTTTAACTGCTCTTGCTCTATGCGAGTACCTATTTTTTTCTTCCAGAGACATTTCTGCAAAGGTTCTGCTTTCACCACGCGGAATAAATATAGGATCAAAACCGAACCCCTCGGTACCCCTCTTTTCCGTCGAAATTACGCCTTCAACATGTCCCTCGAATACTTTTATTTCATCTAGCTTGGGGTGGAAAAGAGCTATGGCAGACCTAAAAGTAGCCTTACGGTCTTCAACGCCTAACATCAGCTTCAGTATCCCATCAATACCGATAGTCTTATACGCGTAGGAGGAATAAGGTCCTGGAAAACCATTTAAGTGGTCTATAAATAATCCCGCGTCTTCAGCGAAGAATGCATATTTTCTGCGTCCAACAAATTCTACAGCTTTCTTCACTATCTCAGCTAAACTGTCGGATTGTATTTCCACTTTATCCTCAAACATTATCTCAACTTCGAATCCGTAAGGCTCCAAAAAACTCCTTATTTCCCTCAATTTATGCTCGTTTTTCGATAAAAAGTAAATTTTCATAATTTTCCCCTACACTAAGATGGACCCAACTATAAGTAGCGTTGCTACAAAGCCTGAAAGCGCCCAGCGCGGAAGTACTCTCGCCGCTCTAATTAAAATGTCCATAGACACGATACCCGCTAATGCCGCAGCGACAACAGCAAAAAGAGTTAGATAATCCAAGATAAACGAATTACTTATAACTTCAAGTATAATAGCCCCCAAAACAGCTGGACCTGAAGCCAAAAAGCTCCACCTAAAAGCCTCCTCACCGTTTATGCCCAGTATGATTAGCCCAGCCACAGTCAAGCCGGAGCGACTAATACCCGGCGCCGCAGCCAACCCTTGAAATATCCCCAGCCAGACCCCATCACGGATTGCTATACTTCTACTCTTTGTCGTCTTAAAAAGAGAAATAAAACACGTAATGACTAACAAAACGCCAGTAAAAATCATGACGTATTTTATGTTCCCATCGACTGTCTCTAGGTACTGTGTTGTTAGAAAATACACGGGGAGGCCCACAAGACCTGTAAAAAGCGTCGAGACAAAAAGTATCTTAAAAATCTTCTCTGCCTTGTTCTCACCTTTATAGATATAGGAAAAGGCAGACCAATACTCACGTCTAAACCTGAGAATTACAGCTAGCAAAGTGCCTAGATGTAGTGCGATCGCCATTTTGTATGCTTCTTCTATCGGAAGCCCCATGAGAGAACCAACTATCATTACTACTCCGCTACTGCTTACTGGAAGCCATTCAAGGAAACCTTGTATTAATCCTAATGTTACAGCTTCGAATATTCCCCACATCCCTTGTCACTTTTGCAGCTGAAACAGTCTTTGAATTCTACATATTTTTTCTTTAAAAAGATTATTAACGAATACTACAGGGCTAAAAAACGCATAAAACTGACCAAGTGGGACATAGAATCTTTTACTTTCAGTAACCCCGAAGTTTCAGTTAATAATGCTGGCGGCGGAAACTATCTTACGAGGCTATCTTTTATGAGTCGAGAGACTCTCTCAGAAAAATGGCGTAGCGAGGTAAGAAGGCTAGAAGAAGAATACATGAGGGATGCAGATTGGGAGATAAAGGAAAATGCAAACACAAATATGAGCTACAGTAACTTCAGAAACTGGCTCTTCGAGAAGCTAATAAAGAACAAGCAAACACTCTCTGATTATCTACCGCCGGGGGCTGTTGAGTCGCACTTCCGCGGCGACCTGCACATACACAAGCTCCCAGACTCGCTCTGGATACCCTACTGCAACGGCTGGAGCATAAAAAAGGTGCTTAAAACCGGGCTAAAGACTCCCGGAGTGGTGAGCCGCCCGGCCAGGCACTTTGATACGGCGGTAGCTCACATAGTAAACCTGTTCTTCATGGGTGCTCAGGAGTTCACCGGGGCGCAGGCGGTAAGCGCCTTCGACCTATACACGGCGCCCTTTATCGCGGAGGATGGGCTAAGCTACAAGCGCGTAAAGCAAATCATTCAGGGAATGCTGTTCGAACTGAACTACCCTGCAAGGGCCGGCTATCAGAGCCCCTTCACCAACATTACGATATTCATGGACACAAGCCGAGATATACTTGAGGGCGAAGCAATATACGCTGGAAAGTTGAAGGGAAGCCTAGGAGACTATATAGACGAGGCTCTAATGATAGACAAAGCACTGTTCGAGCTCTACCTCGAAGGCGACGCCTATGGGCAGCCGTTCACGTTCCCAATTCCAACCCTAATGCTCACAAAGAACTTCGACTGGAACGGGAGGAGATGGGGAGAGCTCTCCGACCTAATATTTCAGGCTCTCGCCAGAAAGGGCACCGCCTACCTGCTGAACGGCTATGCATCAAATGTCGAGGCGCTTTATGCAATGTGCTGCCGACTAACCATAGACGTAAACCATCTTATGAACAAAGGCAACGGAGGCATAGGGACAAGCGTATTCCAGCTAAAAATATCCAACAAAACAGAGGAAGACGCGCTCGAAAACTTCCTAAAAAGCAGAGAGAAAGGATCAAGCTACGGCATATGGGCACTTCCAGACGCCACAGGAAGCATAGGAGTAGTTACGCTTAACATGCCCCGGCTGGCAACGCTAAGCGGCGGTGACTGGGCCCGCTTCGAAGAACTACTGCAGGACCAGCTAAAGAAGGCTAGAGGAGTACTCCTAACCTGGAGGAAGCGCTACCAGAAAACGTTGAAAGCTGGCCTAATGCCGATGACTAAAATCTACCTAGGACACTTCAACCACCACTTCAACACCTTCGGCGTCATTGGGCTACCGGAAGCTGCGGCTAACTTCATGAACAATCCGCAGCTATGGTTTGAAGGTTCATACAAGGATATGAGCAAGGCTATAGACATAGAAAAGAAAATGGTGCACATGATTAGGGAGTATGCCGAAATGTACGAGGACGAAGATGGCTACCTCTACAACGTTGAGGAGATACCCGGCGAAAGCACGGGCTACAGACTAGCCAGGCTAGACATGGAAATGTTCAAGGAGGAGTATAGGAGGGGCGAGATACTCATACCCAGCGATGGGACGGCGCCGTTCTACAGCAACTCCATAGTGCCCTACTACGCCGCTGTCCCCATATACCAGCGCGCAATCTGGGAGGGCGAAGTACAGCAAGAGTTCACCGGCGGAGTAATGATGCACCTATTCCTGAACGAGTCGCCAGACCCCAAAGCGCTGAGAAACATGATACGCAGAATAGTCGAAAACACGAAAGTAGTGTACTTCAGTATAACACCAACCCTGTCCGTGTGCAGAAAGTGCGGGTGGAGCGCCGTCGGAACCTTCTGGGAGTGCCTCAACTGCGGCGCGAAAACCGAAGTTTGGAGCAGAATAGTAGGCTACTACAGGCCTGTGAGGAATTGGAACATAGGTAAAAAAGCAGAGTTCAAGCTTAGAGTCCATTATGGCTCTTTCTAGCTTGCAGCACGGTGTAATTATTGAAAATTTTTATTGCTGGCTGGAAGGAGCTTAGCTTAGTAGATGTTTTAGAGAATGTCTCATTCACGCTCTGGCTACCTTTCTGCAATTTCCGCTGCCCATGGTGCAATAACAGCAGTATAGCTCGAGGAAAAGAGAAAAAACTCGTAGAGATAGACGAAATATTTGAGGCCGTTAAGCGCGCCGCCCCCTTTATAGATTATTTCCATGTAACCGGAGGAGAACCAACACTACAAGCACGTGCTTTGAAGTATCTTTTCAAAAAAGTAAAAAATGAATTAGGCTTGCCTGCGAGCATGGATACAAACGCAAGTGTGCCAGAAATGCTGGAAGAACTCATAAACCTAATTGACCACGTAGCTATTGACGTAAAAGCTCCATTAAACAACTCAAAACTATATTCCAAGGTAACAGGGCTCGACCCCCTAACTGGAGCATTAATGCTAAATAAGGTACGCAAAGGGCTTGAAATAGCCTCTCGCGCAAAGTTTCTCGAACTAAGGACAACAATGGTGCCTGGATTCATAGAAGTAAAAGAAATAGAACAAGTAGCTAGGACAATAAAAAAATATCTTCAAGGCAATGGAAGACGTGTATATGTTGTTCAACAGTTCATACCCTATGAAACAATCTCGGACACCGAACTAAGGAACCGGAGTAGAACGCCGCCAGAACTTGTTAAAACAGCCGCTCGGAAAGCCTATGAAATACTGGAGACAGAGACGTACTATAGAACGCTTGAAGATGGGACAGTAAAGGTCATGCCAGAGCAAAAATTTAAACAGCCAAGCGTATAATAATAACGGCAGGATCGCGTCTCGACAGACCCGCAACGGGTTTGGATGAAAAGACGCCCGGAACTGTGCACAGATAAGTTTATTTTACATCGGATTCATAAATATCTCGTGCACAGTATGGTGGGCTTCATCAAATTCAGAAAAGTTACAGTCGCATATAACGGAGAAAATATAATTGAAAATTTCACAGCAAAGTTTAGCGGAGCAGGATTAATACAAATAATGGGTCCAAACGGGGCTGGAAAAACAACCCTTTTGAAGACTCTTCTAGGACTCATAAAGCCTGTAAGCGGGCAGATATACATTAATAAGGTAAACGTCACTGGAAATCCATCACTTGCAGGCAAGTTTGTCGGCTATGTTCCTCAATTTGTAGGAGAGAGGCTAATAAATTTCCCTCTAACTGCCTGGGAGATAGTATCAAACCTATACATGCTTCATAAAAAAAGATGGCCCAGAATATTTGAAGACAAAAAAGTAAGAGAAAAAGTAAAGCAATCGCTGGCTGCAGTCGGACTACCTAGAGAAGCGTGGTTCAAAAATATAAACGAACTATCTGGAGGGCAAAGGCAAAGAGTACTTATAGCCCGCGCAATGGTCCACGACCCGCCAATTTTAGTGATGGACGAGCCCCTCGCATCAGTGGATCCTAAAGGCAGAGCCGAGCTGGCTGAGCTGATAGGAAAAATGTCCAAAAATAAGCTGATTATAACCACTAGCCATGACCCCACATTACTTCTCCAATATACAACCAAAGTCGTACTCCTAAACAGAAAATATTACGTAATAGGCACTCCAGACGAAGTACTAAAAATAGAAATACTAAGCAAGGTATACGGAGGATCGGCTATACCCATAATTCAACATATACATATATGCGATTACCACATGCCCTGATAATTTCATAATCGTAAATTAACTTCCTTTCTCGGAAAAACCCTTATAAGCCGGTGTGGTCATCACGATAAATAGGATGATGAACGCTGGAACTTTTGAGTAGTGATAGCGGCTAGGACGGCTGATACTCTTTCATAAGTTGGCTTTCAATGAAATTTGAGATTTCTTTATAGTCGTTGGCTTCTAGATCGGGAGGTGTTATGGAGTTGCCACCGGCTCCTTTAAATAATATAGCTTTAATGCCTACTCTTTTAGCCCCTAAAATGTCTGCTTCTTCGTCACCTACATGCACAGTTTCTAAAGGGGTTGAGTCGACCATTTTTAATGCGTGGAAAAATATGCTAGGGTGAGGCTTACGTAAACCAAACCTATCTGAAGATACAACTGCGTCAAACAAACTATATACTTTCAAATTTCTTAAAACTTTGACAAGACTAGGTCCATGGAGATTATTAGAAACCATAGCTAGCTTTATACCCCGAGCTTTCATCTTTTTTAAGAACTCAATTGCGCCCGGTATCGGACGCGTAAGGTTAATGTAAGGATCCATGTAAGGATCCGCCAGCCTGTCTAAAAGTCCTTCGTCATTATATTCTATTCCAAGATCTCTAAGAAAGAGCATAAGTTCTGCCTTAAGCGGAATCTCTATCAAAGTGAAAGACCTAACCTTATCTAGGAACCTTCTAACTTGCAATAAGGTTTTGTAGACGTCATCAAATTCCACGTGAAACCCCTCTAACGAAAGAAGTTCAGCCACTTTTTTGGCCCGGTACGCAAAGTATTCGTTAACGCTAACTCTAGACTTTATTAAGGTACCCCACATATCGATGAACACTGTTGTAATCATTAATGTTTGCCCTCCTTCTCCTTGGCGGCTCTTTTAATTTTGAAAACTTTAAAATACCATATTATTAAAACGAAAATAAATGCTGCAAATAGTATGACCAAGGCTGTTAGTATAGTTTGAAAATAATTACTGCTAACAGTTTGGCTTGTATTTCCTGGTTGTTGAGGAATCTTTTTCAATATCATAATAATGCAGGTACCTAGCTTAGCCCCTGATTCGCTGGAAATACTGCGAAAAGCAGTCTCGTAGCCGCTTTCATAGACTGTAATAACATATAGGCCAGGCAGGAGTTTTACGGATGCTTCTTCTACTCCATGTTTGGTTAAGATAACGTTTCCATATTCGTCGGCGACAACTATCGTAGCGTTGTGAGGCTTACTTCCATCCTCATGCTCAACCCTAATGCATATGTTTAGTAAATTAATAACGAAAGTTACCTCGCCTCCTTCCTTTGTTAGTAAAACTTCTTTCGTGACGTTGTAATGTCGCATATAAAGGCTTACAGTGTAGGTTCCTATCGGCAGATTAATGGTTAATGTGCCATTGGTTATCTCTGCCTTAAAAATTCTTGTACTGTTTTTGCTAATAACAACTGTAGCTGGCGAGGTTATTGTCTTCCCCTCGGAATCTTTAGCGATTACTTTTAATGAAGCAAATATTTGCTTCATTAGAATCTCTACTGTTTCGTTTTGACTTAAGAAAATACTTTTTTCAACCTCCTCATAGCCTACAGCCTCTATTTTTACTGTATAATTTCCAGAGGGTAAAAGAAATGTCGCATATCCTGTCGCATCTGCTTTTAAAGTCATATTTCCTACAGATACCTGCGCGTTTGCTATAGGGCCTTTATCATCTATAACTTTTACAGTAAGTGCATAAAGTTTATTTTTTCTCTCACGAAACTGTGGTCTCAATATTTCTACTTGAGAATTCTTTATCTGAATCCAGAAATAACTAGTATTCAGACTGTGATGTAAATATATTGGAGTATTGGGCGAATAAGTTCTATTAAAGATTACTTCATTATTTGTCAGGTTTAATATAATCAGACTTGATTCAAAAGGCGAAAATTTTAACTGATACGCTAGGAAGCCGTCATTCCAGAATTTTATGTATTTTATTTGTCCATTATTACTTATTGGGATAAACTTTTTACTTTTTGATAAAATATCGTATATTAGTATAAATCTATCATTATTCACTAATACAGGGGACACTAGATATCTAGCTATAGGAGTAGATACCGAGCAGCCGCACGTGATGGAATCTCCTTCTTTGCAGAATTTAACCTTTTTTCCTATATGAAATGCCTTAACTTCTCCTAACTTTAAAGCAGAGTTATTTAGTATTAATTGCTGATAGAAAACGAATCCCGTACTATTAAGATATACAATCAACGACTCGTTTATTGCAGATGCTATTAGTACATGCTTTGCGAACTCTAAAGACCCGGTAGAGAAACCTTCGCTTAACAACGTTACCCACTTAGATTTTTCTTCTGCGATGCAGAAATGGCAGAAAGTTTCCAAAGTAATTGCTAATGCATTTCCGTTATCGGTGGGTATCAACGCGAGAACAGAGTTTACATAGATACTCTTGCTGATTATTTCATGAGTATATGTGTTAAACAAGAAGATGTAGCCGTGTAAATTAAATGCTAAATATTTACCATTGGGTGAAGTAAAAACCTTGGGAGAGATTTTTCCTGCACGCCTATATTTAAACTCATAAATTTTCTTTGCAGAGCCATTATATGGGAAAATTAGATAAAGCATTCCCTTCCTGAATATCAACGTTTCTTCTCCATATAGAAGAATTTCGCCCCCTGGCAACCTAGCTAAAAACTGCGCCTGCCCTACTTCACCACGAATATTAGTATAATTTTCCAAAACGATTACTTTAAACTCTTTTGAAGAAATATTCAATATCTCAACGTAAAGGATGCGGGGAGGCATGCCACTTTTCTTTGCTAAAAGCAATATTCCCTCGGGCATGAAATAAGAATCTAAAATATTTTGTCTGGATAATCTAAAAGTGAAAACAGTTGAAAGAGGCAAGCATACACAAATATCTATGAAAAGCAATAAACCAATCAATATCGATGTCATCAATAAAAGCTTGAATGACTCAGATATCCTAGCCCTCATACAGTTCGCTAAAATATAATTCGAAAAATAAAAAATATTACCTTATGTTGATTTAACTCAATTTTCTGCCACAGTACGGGCAGAACAAGGCGTCTGCCGGTATTTCGCGTCCACAGTGCGGGCATTTCCTTGACTGAGGGAATTTGTATCCGCAATATGGGCAGAACAAGGCGTCTGCCGGTACAGGCTTGCCACACTTAGGGCAGGTCTTAGTAGCGGGTTGGGCGACAACTCCTGCGGCGGGTGCTTGCTGAGGTTGCTGTGTAGGTTGTGCTGGCGGTGGTGGCTGCGTAAGGGGCGGTATAATCATCATGCCGGCGCCGAGCGATGCGCCAGGGCTCTTGCCAAGCTCTTTAGCCACGTCTCTTAAGGTGTCGGTTTGGAGCACGTAAGTAGCTGCGCCGGTTTGCTTAATCCAGAACAGGCGTTCCCTGTATTCGGGGGTCGTGTCAAGTCCCTCTATCTTTAGGTCTATAAGTTCCAGCCCGATTCTGCGCATTTCCTCGAGGAGGAACGCCTTAGCCTTAAAGGTTACCTCGTCCACCTTTGTGAAGACTGTGGCTAGATCGTAGCCAGCTAAGTGCTTAATCATTCTCTCGTTGATAAATCCTCTTATAAAGTCGTTGACGTCATCGGTGGTGTATCTGTCCTGCCCGCCTACAACCTCCATTACGAAAACCTTGGGATCGGAGACTCGGAACCAGTAGCCCCCGTGGAATTTCAGTGGGGCTAAGTCGGAGGTCTGTGTCTGTCCGCCGAACTTGCCTTGAAGCTGCTTTGTGGAAACGAATATTATGGTTGCCTTAAAGGGCGACTCGGGATATCCTAACAACTTAGTAAGATACTCGGTCAGCAGCGGAAGATTCTGAGTAGTAATTGTGTGGCGTCCAGGACCTAGCACGTCATATACCTTACCGTCCCTAAAGAACACAGCTACCTCATACTCGTGTACAATAAGCTGCGCGCCCCACGTAATAACCTCGTCAGGGTAGCGGTAAACTATATCATTCTCTCCGGGATTCTTCCACTCAATAACCTCAGGCACTCACCTCACCTCCCCATTCCACTTAAAAGGTCTTCACGCTTATTAAGAAGGTCTTGAAATACCATGAGTTCGCCTCGTAGTCCAGACATCGCTCCAACAAGTTTGCTAGCATCTCCATTTATAGCCGCCTCCCTGACTTCCGCAACCCGCCTAGTTATTCTCTCAACTGCTTCAACAAGGCCGTAGTCGAACTCTATGAGCCTGTCGAGTTCCGGCTCTTCTATCTTCACGGCGTCGAAGAAGCCCGCGTATCCGTAGTCCGCAGTCCTGAGTTTCGCGATCATTCTGTCAAAGACTGCCTGCACTTGGTTGTAAAGCTCGAAGAGAGCTGAGTTGCCGGTCATAGCTATAAAAGTCATTACGCCCTTAAAGTCCTCGTAGGAAGCGTTGAGTTTCCTAAGCAAATACTCCCTAATTATCCTATCAGACTCCCGCCTAATCTCCTTCTCCTTATAACCCCTAAATCCAGGCACGAAAAGCTCTATCTTCTCAACAAGCCTTGTCCTATCCTTAACCTTTTCGTATATTTTACCCATTTTCTATCCATTTACATTAATGAAGTTCTCCTATATAAAGTAAAGTAAATATTGCTTCGCACAAAAAGAGAAATTCTAATCAGCAATGCGCGCATGAAAAACATTTTTTCGGTCAAGCTAGTACGGCTCCGGAGTGCATATCTGGGGCAACATCTCTGGCTATGAGGCTGGATCCCGAGAGGACACCTGAGGACTATATGTCTTAAGCCGTTCAGTATCAAGAAGCCAATGTACCGGGCAGATTTTAAAGTTTTTATAAAGGAAGTTAAAGAATAATGACCAAGGTTTGGCTGCCCTAAGTTCTCATTGAATTTTTAGATAAAAGTGAATGAAGCTAGAAAAATCCTTAAAATACAGAGGGATTTTCAATACGTTGAATAGATGCCTAAAACAATACTCCAAGTCTTTTTGACTAAGCTTAGACAAACACTCCCAAGAACATTATGAAGAGACTGCCAAACGTCACTCTAATTTAATATTTTTGGTAAAGAGGTTTTCGATTAGAGTTAATCGCTACCTCCCAGCTAGTATATCGCTACAATTCTTAACCATTAGCTCCAGCGGTCATCAGAATTTTCCCATACTTATTGTTCAAGAATATATTGTTCATGCAGAGAGCATATATTGTAGCCCAGAGCATGCATCCATCTTGGTTTCTCGCTTCGAATTGTATGTACCCTTGGCCGTAGAACGAGCTGAGGCGAACCACGGATCCGTTCAGGCATTGAAGTAATATACTCGCCCACCCTTCTTGAACAGACTCTACGCTTCCCCAATCGACAATTTTCAACCTGCCTTTCACCAAATCTTGCGAGATATGTAGGATGTACACGGGCGCGCTTAGCTCGGCCACGTATACTTTCTTTGTAGGGAAGCCAAAAAACAAGATTCCTCAGTTCAAAAAGCCCCAAAATAATAGCCGTTCAGATATT
>JAPDKD010000107.1 GCA_029258735.1 archaeon
CCGTGGGTAAAATGTGGTTAGACCCCGCGGCATAGTCCATCAGCGCCGGAGCAGTATTTATTGAAATAGCGCCAGCATTAACAATACTGTCCAGAATCTCGTCTGGATTCCTAACCGCCAGAAGCAAATGCTCAGGAGCAAGCTCGTTAACCAGCTCGACCGCCTCCGCCAAGCTATTTACATGCAGAAAGAAAGTCTCCGCGAAACCTTCCCTATACTCCCTAGAATATTCCTCATAAACAGCCTTAAGGTGCTCTTCGTCAACGTCTAAGAGAACCACAAGCGAGCTGCCGCCATGCTCCGCCTGCGCCAGCATATCGAGAGCGACGCGCTTCGGGTCCACACTTCCATCCGATATAACGGCCAGCTCGGTCGGACCAGCATAAAAATCAATTCCGCAGTAGCGTGAAACCTCCAGCTTAGCCAGCTGAACATAGACGCTTCCAGGGCCAACCACTTTATCCACACGTTTAACTGCGACTCCAAAAGCCATTGCCGCCACAGCCTGAGCACCGCCGCACCTCAAAAGCTCCGAAACCCCTGCAACGTGCGCAGCGCCTAAGATAGCATCCCTGTACTGGTTTCGGAACGGGCAGACAGCGACAACTCTCTCCACTCCTGCAACTCTGGCAGGTATGGAGCCCATAAGCATCGTGGAAACGTACGGGTGTGACCCTCCGGGCACATAAACCCCCACCGAACTCACAGGCTTCCAAAGCAGGCGCAGCCTCACGCCCCCCAAGTGCACCTCAACGTTTTTGGGAAGCTGCGCCGCGTGAAAGCCCCTAATCCTGTCCGCCATAGCCTGCAGGCTCCGCCTAAGCGTAGACGGCAGCCTTTTCCATGCTCTTTCGAAGTCCTCTGGATAGTAGGCTTCCGGCTCGAAGCCGTCTAACCGCAGGGACCACGTTCTAAGCCCCTGCAGGCCAAGCCTGCGAACATCCTCAACAATTTTCCTGACGCTTTCCACAACATCGACTCTATCACCGCTTTGCCGCAGTTTCAGAAGCTCTCCCCTAAGCTCTTTACAGCTTCCGACCCTCATTGTCACCTAGCTCCACCTCCATAACGGGCACTTTAAGCCTAAAAGACCAGGAGCCGTCCCACTTCTCCACTGCTAACGTTCCATCGTCCCAGACGTAGACTTTCAAAACACTCTTAACAGGTACTCCCGTCTCCTCGAGCACTTTTACCTCTCCCCCATACTGCGGCTTAGAAATAACGGCCAACGCGCCTACAACTTCCACTCCGGCTTCCCCTAGAGCCTTTATCGTCGAGACGAGAGTCCCTCCCGTGGATACAGCATCATCGACCAGAACAACCTTTTCACCCCTCTCAACACCGTAAATATAATACATTCCCACCTCGTATCCCGAAGCGTAGCTCACACCGATCTCACCTGGCAGCCCGTACCTCCTTTTCCTGATAACTGCCAGCGGCTTCTCAGCCCTATAGGCGAAAACCGAGCCGAAAGGCAGCCCCAGAGCCTCAGGCACGACGACCTTATCGAACTCTAGCCCTGAAGCTTGCTCCAGCATCTCGTCCACGACTAGAGAAATGAGCAACGGGCTGGGCGGAGGAATGTTATCAGTGAACGGGTTTACTACGTAGAGATAGCGGTCGCCGCATTCCTTCCTAAAACACTTTCTCTTCTGTATTACTGCCTTGGAAAAAGCATCCTTAACAAGCTCCTGTAGCATGTTGCCTCGCCTACTAAGCACTCCGTTAAAGAAGCAGGAAACCTTACCAGTGTGACACGTAGGCCCCACAGGATCGGCTTTCACGAGGACAGCGTCCCGGTCACAATCAAGCACAACCTCTATGACGCGCAACACGTTGCCGGAAGTTTCGCCCTTCATCCAGATTCTCTTCATAGTCCTACTGTAGAAGTGCACGAGCCCGGTCCTCAGCGTAAGTGAAAGCGCTTCGCGGTTCATGAACCCAACCATCCTCACCATACCAGTTACGGCGTCTTGAACAACCGCTGGCACGAGGCCGCCCATTTTATCGAAGTTAACACTTTCAATAATCTCCTCGACGCTCATGCCGTTCTCACCGGTACTCCTCTCTCCCTTAGATACTTCTTCAGTCCTCTCACAGTAAACATCCCATAGTGAAGAACGCTGGCCATCAAAGCCGCGTCAGCTCGCCCCTCAGTTAAAACCTGGTACACGTGGAACGGCGTGCCCGCGCCTCCGCTCGCTATTACTGGTATGCTCACGCTTTCGGAAACGCGCCTAGTCAACTCGACATCGTAGCCGCGCTGAGTTCCATCAGCATCAATGGAGGTTAACAGTATCTCGCCGGCCCCCAGCTCTTCCACTTTCCTCGCCCATTCGACGGCGTTAAGCCCCGTCGGCCGCGTCCCACTGTAAATGTAAACCTCCCAGCTTTCAGCCTCCAGCCTTGCCGCGTCAATAGCAACCACAATGCACTGGCTGCCGAACTCCGCGGAAGCCTCCTCGACGAGCTTGGGGCTCTGTACTGCAGCGGTGTTTATCGAAACCTTGTCGGCGCCGGCCCTGAGCACGCTGTAAATATCTTCAACGGTGCGTATGCCGCCTCCAACGGTGAAAGGAATAAACAACACCTCAGCGACGCGCCTCACAAGCTCCACCACCGTGCGTCTCTTATCTATGGACGCCGAAATATCTAAGAACACGAGCTCGTCCGCCCCCTGCTCCTCATATATAGCGGCCTGCTCCACCGGGTCGCCCGCGTCCCTCAGATTCCTGAACTTAATTCCCTTGACTACTCTCCCGTCCTTAACGTCGAGACAAGGTATAATCCTCTTAGCTAGCACCGCACACTCCACCTCCTAGCTTCAAGCTCCTCCAGGCTGATACGCCCTTCTAGAAGAGCTCTGCCGACAACCGCCCCATATGCCCCGCTGCAGGCAGCAGTCACTAGGTCAGGCATGCTTGTAATGCCTCCGGCCACAATGACTTGAAAATCGTTGAAGAGCCTCGAATAGAAGCTTGCAAATCCGCTCAGCGTGCCGTCTCTCTCCACGTTCGTCGCAAGCACATATACAACGCCGATACCGCTGAGATACTCGACTACATCGGGTAAACTCCTATTGAGAGCTTCCTTCCAACCCCTAACTCTAACTTTACCCCCTGCAACATCTAGAGCCGCGATTACCCTATCTGCCCCGTACTGGGAAATTATCCTCAGAGCGCTGTTTTCATCTAGGTAGAGAAGCGTCGATAATAATACCCTGTCAACGCCCGCATCTAAAAGCTGCGAAGCTTCCCTATAGCTTCGTATTCCGCCGCCAACCTGCACGGTTACTCCCGCACGCCTACACAGCTTAACGATTTCAAGTATCAGCCCGCGATTGTCCCCTCTCCCAAGAGCAGCATCAATATCAATTATGTGAACGTATCCCGCTCCAGCCGCTAAAAGCCTTTCAAGCCACTGCAAGGGGTCTCCATAATCTATCTCAGACCCCTCCCTGCCCCTCACGAGCCTAACCAGCCTACCCCGAGACAGATCTATAGCGGGAATTACCAGCAAGCATAATCACCTCCTGGCGATCCTCAAAAAATTCTCCAGAACTATGCGCCCCACCCTGCCAGACTTTTCCGGGTGAAACTGCGTACCATAGAGCCCGCCAGACTCGACCACCGAAGGAAAGCGAACGCCGTAGTCCGTAAACGCCTTCACAGGCTCGCCGCTTGTAGACGCGTAGAACGAGTGGGCAAAATAGAAGAAGCTGCCGTCAGGCACGCCTTCCAGAAGCTCTGACGAACCAATATTGAAGACTTGATTCCAGCCCATGTGCGGGCGCTTAACGCTAGGCGGCAGCGGCACCACGCGCCCACTAAGGTAGCCAAGCCCCCGAACAGGAGCCCCGCCCTCAAGGCTCTCCTCAAAAAACAGCTGCAACCCAAGGCAAATTCCGAGTATAGGCTTACTTCCCACAATCCCGTCCAAATAGCTCCGAAGCGTTTCCAGCCTCGACATTGCGGCTGGATACGAGCCCACTCCGGGCAATACAACTGCGTCAGCGCTGTCAAAAGCGCCCGCTTTGAACGACAGCACAGCATCGGCACCGAGTCTGCGAAAAGCGTTAACTATGGAGAAAACGTTTCCTACAGCGTAGTCCAACACAACGACCTTCATAGAACCCCCTTCGTGCTCCTAACGCCTTCTGAACTGCTCCATTGCCTTACGGCATTTCTCAAAGCTAAGGCAAGCCCCTTGAAAGCAGCCTCGACAACGTGGTGCGCGTTTACGCCGGCAAGTTTCCTAACGTGCAGGTTAAAAAGCCCGTTATACGCGAAAGACTCTAAAAAGTGCACAATGTCAGCTACCGCGACGTCTTCCACGCGCTCACAGGACACATCGAGAGATATCTCTGCATAGGGGCGGCTAACCAAGTCGACAGCTACCAGTACCAATGCGTCGTCCATGGGCACAACTGTGCTCCCGAACCTCTCGATGTTTCCGGTGCTCTCCAAAGCTTTCCTGAGCGCCCTGCCAAGCACTATTCCCACATCTTCTATCACGTGGTGAGCTAGGTCACCTTCAGCCTCAACTTCCAAATCAAGAAGCCCGTGAAAAGCGAGCTGCTCAAGCATGTGGCTGAAAAACCTGTAGGGAGTCTTCACGTCCGCCGCGCCGTCTCCGTCTAGGTTGATGCATACCCTAACCTTGGTCTCCCTAGTCTCTCTGGAAAGACAAGCTTTCCTCATAGATCCCTCCTCTCAGCGATGCTGGACACCTTCTCCAGCGCATCGAGAAACTCTTCGGCAATTGGGCGCGGCGGCACCGTCACCCTAAGGCAGTCCTCGAGCAACGGTTTGTCGCTAACGTCCCTGACTAGGAAGCCCTCCCGAGCCAGCCCTTCTTTTACGGCAGCCGAGTCGCCCACCCTGAAAAGGATGAAGTTAGCGTCGGACGGGTAGGGCTGCACTCCCTCAATATCCGCCATCCTATTGAACATATAGTTCCTAACGCTTCGAGTTTCTTCCACGCTTCTCTCAACGTAGCTGTAGAGGCTCAAAGCCCTAAGAACCACAGCCCGCTTAAGTGCCGAAACACCGTAAGGCTCCGAAATCTTCTTCAAAGCTCTAACAACGTCTTCAGAGGCAGCCGCGAAGCCGAACCTAAGGCCGGCGAGCCCCCAAGCCTTGGAAAAAGACCTAAGAACAACGAGATTCGGATACTCAGAAACCCGCCTTATCAATGAGCCGCCAGAATACTCAACATAAGTCTCATCCACAACAACCAGACCCTTAACGCGCTCGGCAATCTCGAGCATTGCGTCCTCCCGAAACCTGTTACCCGTCGGGTTGTTAGGCGAACAAGCAATCACAAAGTCGCCATCACCAGCAACAAAGCAAATATCCATCACAGGTAGAGCGAAATCCTCCTTCCTGAGGAGAACGCGTCTAACTCGCAGAAGCCTCGCCTCAGCCTTCTCCCTATACATGCCATAAGTAGGCTCAGCCAGAACCACGCCTTTACCCAGCAGCAGCGCCAGGTTGAGCAGCACAGAGATAACGTAATCCACGCCGCTGCCGGGGAAAATGTTCTCCGCGTCTAGGCCGAAAAACTTGCCAAGCATGGCCCGCAGCTCCAAGTCGTCCGGGTCGCTGTAGGTCCTCAAAGCCTCCGCGTCAACCCCCTCCAAAAGCTTCTCGTAGTACTCCTTCTCCATGAAAAGGTTCTCATTGTAGAAAAGCCTGTAGCCCCTCTCGCTGGTCCAAGGCTCCTCAAACCCGTAGCCGGAAGCGTACCTCCTAATCTCGTCGAGAACGCTCACCTCACTCACCCCCTTCGTCTAGAAGCAGCACTTGGCGGGGCTCGTGGACAACGAGGCCCTGAGCTAGCTTCCTTATTGTCGCCATTATGCGGAAAAACTCTCTCCTGTCGACAACTGTATTAACAGAGTACCAGCCTTTCCTCGACAGTGGAGCAATTGTCGGACTCTTCAGAGCTGGCAGGACTTCGAGAAGCTTAGGCAGGTTCTCCTCACTCACGTTCACGAATATGTGAAGGCGCGTCCGCGCGTCAACAACACCCTTAAGCAGAGTCTTAACGTCGAGGATTTTCTCCCTCTTCCAGCTCCTGAGCGATTCCTTGTTAGCTATGAGAACAGCCTCACTGGTCAAAGCCCTGCCCACGACCTTCAAATTGTTCTGGTACAACGTTATGCCCGTAGACATGTTGTCGAAAACTGCGTCCGCATCCTCCGGCGGCTTAGCCTCAGTCGCGCCGAAAGAGAGGAATATCTCGACCTCCCCCGCTCCCTTGCGCCGCCACCAAGGCGTAATGATCGTAGGCGGCTCTTTACCGACGAGCTCCCTGTAGCTGTCCAGGGAGCGCAGGTACTCCGAAGCAAGGTTCAAGTACTCAGTTGACACTCTGAAGACTCCCTCTTCGCTAAGCTTCCACCTTAAAAGCTCGTCCGCCGTGCTCACGTTAAACCACTTCGGGCACGCCAAAACTAGGTATACGCGTCCATAGCCGAGCTTCGCGAGCACTTCTACGTCAACGCCGGTTTCAAGGACCCAGTCAAGCCCAGTAATCCCTATGTCGTAGGCGCCGTCGCACACTAAAATCGGGATCTCCTGCGGGCGTAGAATCTTTAGAAAGATGTCGGCGTCGCTTATCTGGGGCTTGTAGGAGCGCTCTTCCCCTCTCACTTCGTAGGAGGCTTGCTCGAGAAGAGAAATCGTGTCTTTCATTAGAGAGCCTTTAGGTATTGCAAACCTTACCTTGCCGCTAAAGCCCGAAACAGTGGGTACGACCACCCATCGAACTCCCCTTCCCTTTTAGCTAATGAAAGAGGGTTATGCATCTAAAAAATCTTACCCCTCATATTTCGAAAATAATGCAAAAAGATGGTTAGCTCGGTATTTCCTTAACTCGGCTCCTGAGCCCAGTAATGAGCACATTAAAACAAGAAATTGTATGATATGACAGTGGAATTTTTGTCCTGGGAGGAAATTTTAAGGAAATGCAGTTTTGTGTCCCCAAAACAGCTTAAAAGCGTCATGCCAGCCGAATTCCTCGGTCCTTCAACTTGTAGATGTTAAGAAGAGGCTGGACAGGATGAGGAAGGGCAGAGATTGGAGTAGTTTTCTCTTAGAGATCGCGGAGAAGGCCGAAAAATACGAAAGGGCTAAGGCCATGGAGAAGCTCCGGGAAATCCTCAGCGAGGAGGAGCTGGATAAAATGGCGGAGGAGAGCAGGCTTTTCAGGAAGTCCTTCTCCCTGAGGCTTGGCTAGCATGATAATACTAGACACTGACGTACTAATAGAAGTTATTAGGCGGGGAGTTAAGCCAGGTGACTGGGCTATTTCCATAATAACCCTAATCGAGTTCTTAAGGGGAGTTAGCTCCAGCAAGGTCAGCGCTGTTAAAGATAGGCTTGAGAGAGCCTTCACAGAGACCTACTGCAGGCTCTACAGGAAACTAAAGAAGAGAGACGATCTAATCTCGGATGCTGACCTATTAATAGCAGCTACATCGATAGCCCTGAAAATCCCATTAGCTACGCTAAACGTCAAACACTTCAATAGGCTGAGGAGAGAAGGACTAGAACTAGTAAATCTGGCTCAGCTTGGGCTATGGTAAGATTATAACTCGTGGAGTCAATGCCTTGATTGTCTTAACTTAAAATTTATCGTTAACATTTTCTCTAAGGGGCAAGATCTTTAGAGTCTCCCTACGTCATCAATCTCTTCTTTATCGTCGCGTTGCTCACATCCTAACTCCTCTTAAGGAAGACCGAGGACACTTTTGCATTGGACAGTGTTAGGGATAGTTGACCAGCCGCCACGTATTCTAGCTAACTTTATCTTGCCAGGTTTCTCTCGTAAAGCTTGAGGTTACGAGCCACGCGAAACAATCAGGCAGAATTCCAAGTCCAGTTAAGTTATAATGTAAGTATCTATTGTCTATGCGTTTATTCAACACATTACCATAATGTTGGCCTCACGCATAATGTTCCTAAAGACCGAAATGTTTAGCCCTGCATATGCAGTTGGTGGTGCTATTCTCCTAGTGTTTTCTATTTTTATTGGAAGCTGCGAGGTGCTAAGGGTGCGGGCATTGCCTAGGTGTTACCAATTTTCGGTGCAAGTCTAATAAATGCATAGAAAGCTTTTTGACCGTAAATATACGGGGGAAAGACTGGGAAACAATACTTTCTATTCTAAGTCGGACGGTTTCTGGATTGTTATGCATATAGGTGCGCAGTATTGAATAGTAGATGGGAATTAATTAAACGTGTATTTTCGAAAAGTCTCGCATTTGTAATATTATTGCCTTTTCTGAATATATCATTATCGTTTTAATGCAATTTTATTGATAAGTACGTCTTTAATGCTTTTCTTATGATGTTTGTGTAGCATTGAAAAGCTAGAAGCGTAATAAATTTATAATATTTATTATAATATAATATTAAAGAAAATTAATAAGAGATGTTATAAAAAGGTGATGATATGTCCTTAACGGCCCGTGAGAAAGTTTTACTCGCCTGCTTAATTATAGTGATAATCGTTCTGGGAGGAGTGGCATATTATTTCGCCACCTTTAAGCCTAAGCCCGAAGTGATCGAGTTAACTCTCTACACTAAAGCTGGCTTGTGGGCTGATTTCATACGTAAGACCGGGGTTTTAGAGAGTTTAAGATAGAATGTACAGGGAGAAGGGGCTAATCGTTAGGGTGAAGATAATTACGGCTCCTCACAAGGGCTACAGGGAGAGAGTAGTGACTGACTTCGCAGCTGGTGCTGCGGGGGATGTAGTCTGGCTGGGTGAGAGCGAGATACCCGGTTTAGTGGAGGCGGGTATGCTCCTAGACTTGACTCCATACGTGGAGAAGTGGGAGGATTGGGGCAAGTTCTACGAGGTAGGTAAGAAGCTAGGCTCCTACAAAGGGAAAGTATACGCTATACCCTTCGAGACTGCTCCCCTAGTAATCTATTACAGGAAGGATATTTTTAAGCAGGCTGGTCTACCTGTACCTTGGCAACCCGCTACTTGGGACGACGTTGTACGGGCTGCATTGACAATTAAGGAGAAGGTGCCAGACGTTATACCTTTCAGGGGGTTCTATGATGTCTGCCTGCCAATCTACATGGCTGGTGGGAAGACATATGACCCTACCGATGGCAAGTGGATAGATAAGAGCGACGCCATACTTTCAGCGTTTAAGGTGTACTATGACGTGTTCTACTCGTACGGCATTACTCCTAAAGAAGCTGAGCTCGAAAAATGGGATAACCGCAAGCTCTTCCAAGAGGGGAAGCTAGCCATTCTCATAGACGGGGTATGGTGCTACATAGAGAAGTGGGGGCCGGGTATGACTTACGAGATAGAGAACCGCGAGGATGTCGTCGGCTACTCCTATATACCTGGTTTAGGGACTCCAGGCGCCCCGAACTATATCAGCGTTACTGGCACCTATAACTGGGTTATTAACGCTAAGACGAAATACCCAGAGCTTGCCTGGGAACTAGTTAAAGAGCTTTCTAAGCCCGAAATTATAGCCCAGTGGGGCTACGAGACGTCACACATAGTTACACGTAGCGACGCAGTCTTAGGAGAGTACGCTAAAGAGCCCTTCCTAAAGTGGGCAACCACAGTTCTAGAGCACTCAATACCCAAGCCTATAGCCTCTGGATACAAGAAGTACGTAAACACATTCAAGAGGGTAATCATAGACTACCTAGTAGCTGAGGGCAAGAGTCCTGAGGAGTGTTTAAGCATCTTTGTAAATGAGGCGATAAAGGAGCTTGGAAGCGACGCTGTAAAGGAGGTTTAAATTCAATATTTTTATTTTTTTACTCGAGGGGTAGTTATGAGCCTGCTAAGATACCTTAAGAGATATTCTTCAGAGATTATATTAGCCTCATTCCTGGTACCCGCACTTGTACTCCTCTTGATATTTCAATTAATACCCACTATATGGACTATTTGGTTCAGCTTTACGGATATGGCCTTAATAGGCAAAAAACTTATTCATCCTAGCTTTATAGGTTTAAAAAACTACGTAGACATGCTGAACGATTCAATATTCTGGCAGTCGATGAAAGTAACTTTCGAGTACTGCCTAGCCTCGCTGGTGCTACGCTTCATCCTTGGCCTACTGGCGGCGCTCTACTTAACGTCTAAAATGTTCAGAGGGAAGACTATATTGGCCGCTATTTTCCTACTCCCGTATATAATCCCCGGGGCTATACACCCGTATGTCTGGATAAGTATGCTGGATACACGCTACGGCACTTTGAATAGGATCTTACTGTTCTTTGGCCTTACCCCTCAAAGTTGGGTATATAAGAGAGCCATGGAAAGTGTTGTGATGATCAATAGCTGGGCTGGTTATGCTTTAGCTATGCTTATTCTTTCCTCGGCAATAACTAGTATACCTAAGGAGTTTTACGAAGTAGCCGACATATACGGAGCTTCTCGCTGGCAGAAATTCAGTAAAATAACTCTCCCGCTGATAAAATACCCGGTTATCCTATCTCTAGTCCTGATATTTAAAGAGGATATAGACGACTTCACATACGTCTACATGTTCACAGAGGGAGGACCCCACTACAGGACAGAGCTGTTATCCCTCTATGCCTACCACAAAGCTTTTGCATACTTTGAACTAGGGTATGGCTGCGCGGTTGGCGTCATAATAGCGATTATAGTATTCGTATTAACTCTCGCACAGTTAAAGTTAGGAGGTGTCTAGCCTTGAGTGATGTTTTAAAGAAGATATCTGAGCCTACCTTACGAGTAGTGGGCTATGTAGTGTTAGTCGTTATGTGTATGTACATACTTACCCCGTTGCTTTGGCTATTACTAACAGCTTTTGACCCCGAGGGCGGTCCCTACCTAAAATTACCTAAAAGTATAACGCTGGACAACTTCGTTATGCTTTTTATAGGGAAGCCGATTAAAGGTAGGGCTGGAGCGGCCCATCCATTTTACATGAATGTTTGGCTTAAGAACAGCTTTTTCATAGCTTCCGTAGTTCTCGTTATAATAATCATAACGGCCTCTATGGCTGCCTATGCGCTATCGCGCCTAGACTTTACTGGGAAAAGTCTCTTAATGACGTTTATACTACTCATAGGGTTTATGCCATCCATGGCTAAAATACTGCCATTATTCAAGCTGTGCCTCATGTTCGGCTTCATAGACAATCTTTTTGGTGTAGCTGTCGTGATAGCCTCAAGCTTGCTACCCACCCAGATATGGATATTGAAGGGCTTCTTCGATAGTATACCTAGAGAGCTGGAAGAGCAAGCTTGGGTTTGCGGCTGCGGCTATTTAAGCACGTTGATGAGAGTTGTTTTACCGGTAGCAGGTCCGGGGATAGCTGTAATTGCACTTTTAAGTTTCCTCGGTGCGTGGGGCAGTTTTACGATACCTCTAATCCTCATACGCTCTGAGGACTTGTACCCTGTCTCTCTTGGGATAGCCTCTGTATTCATACATAATCCAGGAGAGATAGGTCTTGCCGTTGACTATGGGCCTCTCTGCGCTCTTTCAATAGTATACGCGTTACCCTCCCTCGCAATATATTACCTGACTAGGAAGTACCTCATGCAGATCAAGGTCGGCAAAATGGAGGTGAGATGAGCGTGGTCGAGGTACAGTTAGAGGGAGTCACCAAGAGGTTCGGCAATGTGGTCGCGGTAAATGACTTAACGCTGAAAATTAAAGACAAAGAATTCATGGTCTTACTCGGCCCATCAGGTTGCGGGAAAACTACGACCCTAAGGCTAATAGCTGGTCTGGAAAAAGTGACTAAAGGGCGTATATTCTTTAAAGATGAGGTAGTGGATGATGGCGAGACTATTTTCATCCCGCCTCAGAAGAGGAACGTATCAATGGTGTTCCAGAGCTACGCCTTGTTCCCCCACATGAACGTGTTTGAAAATATAGCCTTTCCGGCGCGAATTAAAAAGCTACCTAACCGGGAAGTGAAAAAGAGAGTATATGAACTCGCCGATTTACTACGAATAAAGGATTTACTTAACAGGAAACCCCATGAACTTAGCGGTGGACAACAACAGAGAGTAGCGCTCGCTAGGGCTCTAATGATAGAACCCTCAGTCCTTCTCCTAGATGAGCCACTGGCTAACTTGGATGCTAAGCTAAGAGTATACATGAGAGCCGAGCTAAAGAGGATTCAGAAAGAGTTTAGCTGTACGACGGTATATGTTACTCATGACCAAATTGAAGCTATGAGCATGGCCGATAGAATAACTGTGTTGAACATGGGCAAGCTACAACAAGTAGGGACACCAGACGAACTTTATGATAAGCCCAGCAACTTATTCGTAGCCGGTTTTATAGGCAGTCCGCCTATGAATATTATAGAATGCACGTTAGTGGGCACTAAATACCTCGATTTCGGCTCCTTCAAGTTAAAGATCCCCGAGGATTGGGCTGAAGTACTGTATAGGGAGGAATTAGTTTTCGGAATACGGCCGCAGGACATTCTGGTTTCTAAGAGCAAGAGAGATGGAGCCGTAAACTTTTACGTATACGTTTCAGAGCCTCTAGGGGATAGAATAATTTTAACACTAGTAAAGGATGACATGATGATTAAGGCACTTGCAGATAAATCCACAAGAGTCAACATGAGAGAAGAAGTATGGGTTATATTCAACTTAGAAAAAGCCCATATATTCGATAAAAAGACCGGAAAACTAATAATATAGTGATTGCTATGAAGGTAAATCTAAAAAATCTAGACAAAATGCTTCTCGGCCATGCTAAGAAGATACTTGGCGAAGCTCTCCAATTACGCAAGGAGATGATTAGTTACCGCGCGTTGATAAAAAAGCATAAGCCCGCCTGGGAGAGAGAGGCCTACGAGCTCCTCAAAGAGTATTTAGGAGATTTAGCCTTACTCGGTAAAGACTTAGGGTTAATTGGTAATCCTGACACCGAGTGGCTCTGCATATGCGACCTTTTTGACGGCTCCCTAAACTTTATGTGCGGCTTAAAGTACTACGCGTACAGTCTAGCCCTTCTACACAACCGCGAGGCTGTATACGGCTTCGTTGCAGACCTAGATAAAATGACGTATTACAGGGCCGAGAAGGGAGGTGGAGCTTACATTGTAAGGCCTGATGGAGTTATTAGCGAACTTAGGGAGGAAGCGCTAAGAGTTCCCGCTAATTTCCAAGTAATAACAACTAATGTAATCATTAAAGGCTTAAACTCCACAGAGTTCAGATGTACAGCCCTGGAATTATGCGCCCTAGCCAGGGGGGCGGCCGAAATAGGTATCGGGAGGTCGTGGACGCCCGAAGTAGCGGCTGGCTACGTAATACTTAGAGAAGCAGGTTTCGAGTTCACGGACTGGGATTTTAGACCAATAAATAGAATACCCTTAACTTACGAAGAAATAAAATTCGTTAGCGGAAGTCCTAAAACCATCAAAGAGCTACATGCTAAGATTAAGTCGGTCAACGACATTATCGTTATAGCGTAGGTGTGAGGGGTCAGCAGGGATGAGCGGCGACATACTACAAGACTTGGTGGCTTTCGGTCTGACGCAGACAGAAGCTAAAGTATATGTAGCCTTACTTTCCTTTAAGGAGGCCACCATAAACATGCTTTCCCACAGTACTGGTCTCCACGTCTCACAGCTCTACGGAATTTTAGATAAATTGGAGCAAAAAGGCTTCGTAATAGAACAGCCCGGCCGCCCTAAGGTATATCGGGCCGTTGAGCCCAACATAGTCCTAAACCGGGTAGTCCGCGACTTATCTAAACGTAAGGAGAGAATAGTGGAGGAACTCTTAAGAGTTAAACGTAACGCCTTTACGATGTCGGCGCCCCCCCTATGGGTTATTAAAGGTAAAAAGAACATTCTCGCTACGGCGCGAGACCTCATCAAAGAAGCCGAGATAGATATCCTCTTAAGCGCTAATCACCCGCTCTTCAATAAGCTTTCTGAGCAGCTGATGAGAGCCCGCAGCAAAGGGGTACACATATTTATACTTCTATTCCCAAGGGAAATACCCGAGCTAACTATAAGTAAAGCTACTAAGGCTGGCAGAGTTAGACTGGGCCGTAGAAGCGACTTCATATTGATAGCCGACTCGTCATCCTGCGTCTACATACAACACTCACTACTAGACGTACTAGACTTTAGAGGCTACGCCATACTGACCGAGGAGCCAAGCTTAGTAGACCTTTTTATGCACAACTTTATTAACAGATGGGCAATATCAAAGCCTATCAACGATGAGCTAGATATAAAGTCTGTGCCCTGTATGTATACATGTCACAGACTAGCTCTAAGCGATATTAAATGGCTGATGGATAGAGGATACACAGTACACGTAGAGGTTGACGGCTACGAGACTAAAAGTAGGAGAAGGCGGAGGATAAAAGGCATAGCGAGGGCTGTTACCATGAACCCCGAGGACGGCATGTACAACGTCTTAATAGAGACGGAGACAGGGGAGAAGATCGAAGCAGGCGGGATAGACGCATACATAGAGGAAATAGCTGCAAGGATTATTAAAATATGGATCTAACCCCAGCTAGCCATATAGAAGAATTTTACTAAGAGTTTCTCGGTAAAACTGAGGGTTAGCTTTGCCGCGCATAATACTGCTGAGGTGTGGATGTGACGGCTATGGTTTCGCCTGCATTGCT